>JAKUOP010000013.1:33762-59270 GCA_022450565.1 Candidatus Nitrosopelagicus sp.
AAAGCATATACTGCCATCATTGTTCCGTTTACTGCCTTTTCAGAAATTTTCTTATCAATTATAGTATGGATAAATTTCCCTCCATCTAAAATTGGTAATGGAAGCATGTTGATAATTCCTATAAAAAATGAAATCATCCATAGCCATAACAGAAACATAGAAACATGAGGATTATTCCACTCGATGAAATTATAGATTGGCTTGAATGATAAATTATTGTCCCGCATTATTCCTACCAAACCTCGCTCAGGATCATCTGGTGAAGGCATTATTGTTATAGGAAACAGAATTTCTTGACCGTCTCTTAGTATTACTACATCTACTGTTTCCCCTGGTGTCAGATCAACCTTCTGAAAATCCAGCGGCGAAATAATCTTAACACCATCAATATTTGTAATAATATCATTTTCTTTCATCCCTGCCTTTTCAGCTCCACCCCCTTCAATTACCGACAAGACCAAGACACCATCCGGTGATTCATAAAACCAACCCAAAAATGGTTCAGGTAATATCATTGCAAATAATGGATTTGTAAGTAATATTGCACCTAATACAAATGCAAATAGAACATTTGATGTAGCTCCAGCACCAATTACTCTTAGCCTAGAGACTTTTTTTGCCTTATCAAATTCTTCTTCATCTGGTTCTACAAATCCTGCAAACATTGCAATAAAAATCGCAAATCCACCAGTCTTTATCTTAATTTTCTCAAGTGTTGCAACTATTCCATGTGCACCTTCATGCATAACTAAAACAATTGGTATTGATAACAGGAAGTATAGTATTGCGGAAGCAGATGTTAAAGTGACACCTGGAATTAATACAGTTAATTCTGCAAATTCAGTTGGTTCAACAAAGAAATTTGCGATATTTGAAAATAAGAACCAAAATGCAAAACCCATCATTAAGAATCCAGCTATAACACTAACATCCGCAAAAACTCTGATACCACGTTTTGTTCTTCCAAGTAATCTGGTCAGCGCAGATTGAACCTTATAATTTTTGTATGTAAGGCTATATGGTTTTATTGTAAAACCATATCTTTCAAGTTTTAGCACTTTTGCAGTGATAAAAATTCCTACCCAAGCTACTAGAACATATATTATTGCATTGTCAGTTAAAAAATCTAATTCCATGTGAACGGTAATTTTTTTTAGTATCGTACATTTATCGGTTACTATGGCATCAGTGATTATAATCTCAACGTTTCCAGATAAAAAAACAATCACAAATATCGCAAAACAACTAGTAGAGAGAAAACTTGCAGCATGTGTGAATATTACAAAGATTTCGTCAATTTATGCATGGAAAGGAAAGATTGAAAATCAGTCAGAGTATCTAGGACTTTTCAAAACTACTAAAAAAAATTTGAGAAATCTAAAAAAAGAATTACAGAGGCTTCATCCTTACGATGTTCCCGAAATTGCTGAAATCAATCCTAATTCAATAAATAAACTATATTTGAAATGGTTAACCGAATCTACAATTTAACCAGTTACAGGAAATCTTAGTAGTGATATTATTCCACCCAAGCCAGAGACACGCAAACCTACATCAGTTGTACTATCAACACTGTAAATTTTACCACCTTTTGTCTCAACGTCGTTTAGAAAGTCCATCACTTTCTGCTCATCAAAGTCTTGTATGACTTTTTCAGAAAATACCAATGATTCTATAGCACCGAATTCATTTGCCTTCTGTGTTTCTTCTAGTCCCATTGAAAACTTCTTACTTGTTTTATTAGCTAGGAACATAACTTGATCTATAATGTAAGATACTTTACCAAGCTTACTATCCGACATAATTTCCTTCATGCTTTCTGATTTAGTAAAAATATGAATTCCATCCTCACCGCCAGAATCAACACCATCAATTATTTTCACTTGGATTTTCTGTCCTAAACTTGTCTTTGAAATAAAATTTCCAAACTTCTTTCGCGTTTCTCCAGGTCCAAAAATCAGTAAAACGTCATCTTTTTGAATAATTGTTGATAATGCTTTAGTTACATCATCAAAGAATTTTTCTATTTTAAAATTACTTTTGTACCTCTTTCCACTTGAACCAGAATACATATTTGGCAAAAGATGCAGATGTGTTCCTTTCAATCTACCTATTCCACAATCTCCTGTGTCTATAGCAACTAAAAGAAATGTATCACCATGGTCTTTTGCTCGAGCAAGTTTCCTTTCAACAGAAGTCCATTTCTTCTTTTCAAGATTGAATGGCTGTTCGATCTTTATGACAAATGAATGATGCGAGCCATGTGGTACTGCATCATTATTTGATTCTGTGATAATTCCTCCCACACGGATTCTGTCTAATACATCATCCAAAGATATTTTTTCAACTTCAATTGCTAGTCTAATTTTTATTCTTTCACCCTTATCTGGTCGTGAATATTCTTTTTCTTGTTTTATAACACGTGTTGTTTCTCCAATAATCTTATCCCCCCCTTTGATCAATCTGCGAATTGTTAACAAATCATCTGAATCTTCAGCAACAAACGATATTGTATTATCGTCAAGCGTTTTTGTAATCATACTTTTTTTTAGTATATCTTAATTAAAAATCCAACTTATTATTCTGAGACAGTTTGTTGTTCTTCCGCTTTCTTTTTGAGATAGTTTTCAACCCAATCCAAGGTAATAACACCACCTTCCGCAAGATTGACTAAGGAATTTGATGATGCTTCACCTTTTACCTTACCTGTGTTTCGTCTAATCTGACGCCATTTCAAACTAGTATTTCCACTTTTTGAGGAATAAATAATTCCTAATACATCTCTAGCATTAACAAAAGTGATGTCTCTTATTTTTTTCAGGGTTACTTTGTCTGCTGCCTCAACATAAATTGAACCTTTATCTTCATCACGTTCAGGAAAAACCTCAGGATCTTCAAGATAACTCCGTGGAGCAAAAGAACTACATGTGCTTGCTATTACAAACCGTCTGAAATTTTCTACAGTAGAGGGTGCATCAATTGTTACCATTTCTGATCCATGTAATTTTCTTACTTATCAAGCTTCGTGAAAGATTAAGTAAGTATCAAGGAAATTTTACTTGCAGGCGATGATGCAAAATATCCTTTGATATGATGATAGGGATCTTGAGTTCTGAGCCTGCATTTTAATTAATTTCAAAAAAACATATTTTAGTTGAAATTTTTGGAGAGAAATTTCTAGCCAAAATCTGCATCGCGTTTTTGGGATTGCTGTTCATTTTTCCTTGCAGCTTCTCGGAATTCTTCTTCATGATTTTGTCTACCATGAGTACATTTTACACAACCAAGAATTCTACCGTTAGGATCCTTCTCAAATTCATCACATCCACAAAAACATGTCATAATTGTACAACTTTTTTTTAGTATATCTTCTTTTGTAGAGTTTACTGGCCCCTTGAGGTTTTGCAGCATTCACCCATGGGTATATCACGACCTCTTGGACTCTTACTAGGACATTTTAACATAATACACAGTGCGTCAGTAAATTGTTTACTCATATGATGTTCAACACCACAAACCATTTCCTCATCAATATCAATTTTGAGAGCACTTTCCATCAAGACTTCAAGTAAACGACTATTTCGAATCATAGATGCGGCGATATTTTCTCCAGATTCTGTTAGTGAAACCCCTGCTTTATTGTATTTCACTAGTTCTCTTACAGCTAGTTTTTTTAGCATTTGAACTACACTTGGTTGCCGAACGTTTAGCCGCTTTGCAATTGTACTTATTTTAACGTCATCTCCTTTTTCTCTAATATGCCAAATAGCTTTTAGATACATTTCTGTATGTTCTGCTTCTGCAGTACCAACAAAAAGTACTTCATCGTCATTTAATGAATCCATAATATAGTAATGATAAATTGTTTTATTAAGTATTCATCTGAAAATATTTCCTAGAATTAGAAATTATTTCACTTCAACAGAGTCTTTTAGTAGATATTCGAAATACTCTCTTGCAAAACCAGCTAATCCTGAATGATCTGCCCATATTGCAACCACATCTGATGAACTGGAACTACTTATGTCTGGTCCTAGTAAAATTACAACATATCGTTTATCAGAAATAATACCACCACCAAATAATCCTTCTTTTACTTTTACTTTGGCTACTCTTGAAATAGAGTTTAGTGATTCTTTATCAAGTTTATCAGATGTAAGAATTGTAATATCAACTCCCTTGTCATGTAATTGCCGTAATTTTGGTAACGCCTGTTTAACAATGGTTTCACCCGCCTGTGGCACAGCAATCATTACTTCAGTTCTGCAAAGTTCTACTAACTCCATTATCTTTGCAACAATATTCATTATTCCTGATATTACCCAGATGTCAGGTTTTTCACTTGTACCACTTTTTTCATACAGTGGGATCAATTCTGTCAAAATTGTATTTTGATTTTTTGAAAATTCTGTTTCCAAACTTTGCTTAGATGTCTCAAGTGCTGTTGACGGTGATTTTGCAAAATATTTTGTTGGTCTTGAGTCATCAGAACCGATCCAACCTCTTTCTTCTAAAGTTCCCAAAACTTCATAAATTTTTGAATAAGGAACTCCTGAATTCTGGCTAAGTTCTGATGCATTAAGTTCTCCACCTTTTAGTAAGGAAGTATATGTTTTAATTTCATAACTAGTTAAACCGATTTTTTCTAACGATTTTTTTGTTTTATCTGAAATACTCATGCGATCAACTCCTAATTTTGATATCTAGATTGCATATATACCCATTACCCATTTCATCTGGTGGAGAGTAGGAATTCTATTATATACTATTTCCAAAAAATTTAGTAGGATGGCATTAATTCAGATATCCAATCAGTCTACCAAGGCAAAGGGTAAAAAATCTACTATTAGATTTACACAAAGTATTTGCCCAGACTGTAACATGATTTTAGATGCTGAAGTTTTTGAAAGAAATAACCAAGTCTTCATGTCTAAGATTTGTCCAACTCATGGTGAAACTGAAGAATTGTATTTTGGTTCATATGATATGTACAAAAAATTCAGTACATACTGGGTTGATGGAAAAGGTGCACATTCACCAAATGTAATAATGGAAGACAAATGTTCTTGTCCAAATAATTGCGGTCTTTGTTCTAACCATTTATCTCACAGTGGACTTGCAAATATGATAGTTACAAACAGATGTGATCTTACTTGTTGGTATTGTTTCTTTTATGTTAAGAAAGGTCTTGAGGGCGCATACATGTATGAACCAGAACTTGATCAAGTTAGAGCAATGATGAAAACTCTAAGATCAGAGAGACCAATTCCAGGTAACTCTATGCAGATTACTGGCGGTGAACCAATGCTTAGAGAAGACATTAGTGATGTTATTAAAATTATGAAAGAAGAAGGTGTTGAACATATTCAAATGAATACAAATGGAATTCGACACGCAATGGATCCAGAAGCAGGACGTGAAGTAAGAATGGCAGGCTGTAACAACTTGTATCTTAGTTTTGATGGAATTACTGCACGAACTAACCCAAAGAATCACTGGGAAATTCCATATGCACTAGACACATGTAGAAAAACTGGAACAACTGTAGTCTTTGTTCCAACCGTTATCAAATCAATTAATGATCATGAATTAGGTGGAATTATCAGATATGCACAAAAGAACTTAGATGTAGTTCATGCAGTTAACTTCCAACCAGTTTCACTTACTGGAAGAATGGGAAAAACTGAACGTGACAAATATAGAATTACAATTCCAGACTGTATTCAGAGAATTGAAGAGCAAACAGAAGGTCAAGTAACTGTTGACGATTGGTATCCAGTACCAAGTTGTATGCCACTAACTAATGTTATTGAAGCATTCTCAAGCAAACCAAAATACGAATTATCAATTCATTTCGCATGTGGTGCAGGAAGTTATGTATTCCAAGATGCAGATACAAAGAAACTTGTCCCAATGACACGATTCTGTGATATTCAAGGAATGTTAGAATTATTTGAAGATAAATCAGAACAAATCCGTTCTGGTGCAAACAAATACTTCACAATGTTAGAAGTTGTAAGAAAACTCAAAGGATTTATCGATAAATCACAACAGCCAGCAGGATTAGATTTAGCCAAAATGTTTGGAAATATACTCATGAAACGTTCCTTTGAAGCAGTAGGTTCATGGCATGTCAAGGGTTTGTTCTTAGGAATGATGCATTTCCAAGACAAATACAATGAAGATTTGGAAAGATTACAAAGATGTGATATTCATTATGTTACTCCTGATCTTAGAATAATTCCATTCTGTGCATTTAACGTAATTCCAGAATGGTATAGAGATAGAATTCAAAAGAAATATTCCATTACAGTAGAAGAATGGGAAGAAAGAGAAGGCGTTAAACTAGAAGACGGTCTTTACAGAGGTCTTATGAGAAGAGGTGCTGGTGACGAATTAGCAGCTGGTTGTGCAAAAAGTGAGATGTTCCATCAAGCAGCACAAGCAACAATGTAATTAAATTTTAAAAAGATTCAAGTTAGTGATTTTCAATTAATATAAGATATGATCTCCAATACAAATCCACCCTTGCGTACAGTTGAATGGAAAGATAACAGAGTTCGTATGATTGATCAAACAAAACTGCCAAACGAATTTGTTTATGTTGAATATAATGATTTTAATCAGGTTGCAGATGCAATTAGAAACCTTGTAGTTCGTGGAGCACCTGCAATAGGAGTTTCAGGTGCATTTGGATTAGCGTTAGCATCAATGCAAAGTGATGCAGAAACTAAAGATGACTTGCTTGTATATCTTAAAAAAGCTCATGAAATTTTACTTGAAACAAGACCTACTGCAGTCAATCTGAAGTGGGGATTAGATCAAATAATGAAGATTGCACAACAAGGAGAAAATGTTGAACAGATAAGAACTTCAGTAATTGAGGAAGCAAAAAGACTAGCAGAAGAAGATGTAAAAATTAACATGTCTATGGGTAAGTTTGGTTCTGAATTATTTGCTAACAATGATACTGTAATGACACATTGTAATGCTGGTGCATTAGCAACAGTTGGATATGGAACTGCATTAGGAGTGATTCGAGCTACTAGAGAAAGTGGAAAAAATATTAAAGTTATAGCAACTGAGACAAGACCAATTCAACAGG
This sequence comes from Candidatus Nitrosopelagicus sp., assembly GCA_022450565.1. Lineage (GTDB taxonomy): Archaea > Thermoproteota > Nitrososphaeria > Nitrososphaerales > Nitrosopumilaceae > Nitrosopelagicus. Next base: position 40,868 of record JAKUOP010000013.1, read on the forward strand.
GTTCACGATTAACCGCATTTGAGCTAAAGCATGATGGAATAGATGTAAGTCTAATTCCTGATACTGCCGTTGGTTACACAATGGCAAATAATCTAGTAAACAAAATTGTAGTTGGTGCTGATAGAATTTTGAGAACAGGTCACGTTTTTAATAAAATTGGCACATATCAAGTTGCTACTATGGCAAAACAACACAATATTCCATTTTATGTTGCTGCACCACTATCTACTTTTGATCTAAAAAGTAATCCTGATGAAGTGATAATAGAACAAAGAAAGGCATCAGAAGTTACTGGTATTGGCGATAAAAAAACTGCACCTGACGATATTAATGTCATAAATCCAGCATTTGATATGACTCCACCCGAACTAGTATCTGGAATAATCACAGAAAAAGGAATAGCAAAGGCTCCATTTGATGATTCAATCAAAAAGTTATTTGAAGCTAATTAATAGAAAGTTTTTATCTCTTCTGTATTTTTTTAGCATATGGAACCAGTAAGCGAAGATCAAGTTAGAAATTCTTTGAAACAATGCATGGATCCTGAAGTACCTCTAAGTATTGTTGATATGGGTTTAATCTATGGCATTGATATTTCGGAAAATAATGATGTTAATATCAAGATGACCATGACCACTCAAGGTTGTCCTTTACATGAAACTATGGTTGACGATGTTAAACGATATACAAAGAAAGTTTCAGGAGTAAATAGTGTTAATGTTGACATTGTTTGGGATCCTCCTTGGACAATGGACAAAATGTCAGATGAAGCAAAAGCAATGATGAACAAGATGGGCTCACAAAATACCCCTGCACCAATTAACTATGAAACTGCATTACCTCAGGGAGTAGGAAATTTAGTTAAACAAGAAGATGGTTCAATGGTACTAGCTAACGAACATGAACAGGGTTTTATGGTCAATCAGGCTATTATTGACTTTTGGAAATCTTGTGATGGTAACCGTAAAGTCACAGAATTAGTTGAACTCTTTGCTCAACAAACTGGATTGCAACGAACACAAGTAGAAAAGGAAGTTATGCAATTACTCAAACAACTACATGAAGGAGGACTACTAGTAATTACAAATCAAACAGACACACCAAACGTTGAATTTAAAAAATCAAATTAAATTTCTTTTATTTCTGTAATTGTAGCTTGCACTGAATCCATTTTTACAATTGCTCTTTTTTCATTCCATCCTAAAGCAACATACCAGTCACCAGCGTCATCATCATATTTCGTTTCAAGTGTTTCAATATCAGATGCCTGTACTTTGTAATTTTTTATAATTCCTGATGTTGCTAATGCAATTGCATCTTTTTCAGTTTTGAGTCGTCTATCCATCAACCCAATTCCAGGAGACATAGAAAACGTTCAAAATTATATCTAATATACTTGATTATTTGTCCGAAAGGGCCCGTAGGGATTCGAACCCTAGACCTGTTGGTCCGAAGCCAACCGCTCTATCCAGGCTGAGCTACGGGTCCAAAAAAATAAGCATTTATCCTGTCTAAATATCTGTCTTAATTATGAAAGTATCAAAAAAGGTAGCAGGTGTTGAGTATGCGATTAGAGATATTGTTTCAGCTGCTAGAGATATTGAACAACAAGGAGAATCTGTAGATTATCTGAATATAGGTGATCCTGTGCAATTTGGTTATCAACCACCTGAAAATGTAAAACAGGCATTAATTGATGCTGTAAACAAAGGAAATAATTTCTATACTCAGTCTGAGGGTCTTCCAGAGTTGTTAGATGCGATTGCACAAAAGGAAAATTCTAAGGGACTTTCAATTGGTCCGGAAAATATTCTAGTTACAAACGGCGTATCTGAAGGATTAGACATGGTAATATCATCAATTGTAGAGGAAGGAGATGAGGTTTTGTTACCAGGTCCATATTATCCACCTTATGCATCATATGTCAGATTACATGGTGGAAAACCAATTGAATTTGCTGTCGACCTAAAAAATTCTAGACCAGACATTGATGACATTAAAGCAAAAATTTCATCAAAGACCGTCGCCATCTGTCTAATTAGTCCAAATAATCCAACTGGTTTAATTTTTGATGAGAAGTCCCTAAAACAGATTGTTGATATTGCAAATGAACATAATTTCTATTTAATATGTGATGAAATTTATGATAAGATAGTTTTTGATCAAGAATTTACAGGAATCGGTAAAGCTGCAGGAGACTCACCAGTTATCATTCTAAACGGTTTTTCAAAAGTCCATCTAATGTCTGGCTGGAGAATTGGTTACATTGCATTTAATGATTCTAAAGAACTTGATTCGATTAGAGAAAACCTTCCAAAGTTAGCAAGAGTTAGGATTTCTACTAACTTACCAGTACAATATGCTGCATTGGAATCGCTACGTGGACCACAAGATTATATTACAAAATTTGTTTCGGAAATAAAAACAAATAGAGATTATGTGGTAAAAAGACTCAATGCAATGAATAATATTTCATGTTCAAATCCACAAGGAGCATTCTATGCATTTCCAAAGATTGAAAATAACAGATTTGCTTCTGATAAGGAATTTGTATTAGAATTACTCAGACAGAAAGGTGTGTTAACAGTTCATGGTTCTGGATTTGGTGCTCAATATGGTAGTGGTCATTTTAGAGTAGTTTACCTCCCCAACATGGAAATTTTAGAGTCTGCTATGAACAAAATTGAAGATTTTGTTCGTTAATACTTCCAAACTGAAAATTCTTTTGGTGTAATCTCAATAATACAATCAGTATCATCTAAGATCTCTTTTGCAGATTTACTTTCCAGATTTTTAAAATACCGTAAAAGTATCTTTTTTGCTACTCTAGAAACAGTTGTTTTTTCCTTAATCAATTTGGCATTACCTTGTCCCATTACTCCAAAGATATTAGGTGCATGAACGCCTACATCCACACAAAAGCTAACTTTTTTGCGACTTTTTACATTCTTTGCTTTTTCAGTTTTAGTGTTTGTTCCAATCAGAATTTTTTTATTCATATACATATACCAAACTGGAACAATGTGAGGCATACCTGTTTTATTAACAGTTGCCAGATGCAGAATCTTCTGATTCTTCAAAAATTCATCTTTTTTTGACATTAGATTTTCTAAACCCCATTCCAATCATAAAACAACCAAATACAATCATTGCTAAAGAAATTTTTTCATTTGTTATATCTGGACCAACCAGAAAATCATAAACAAACTCCGGACTCCATATAATGATATTTTGTATTAACACAATCAACGCCATTATGATGAAAAGTAAACCCATTGCGGTAAACCAATTACGACCACGACGTGGATATTCGGTACTCATAAAAACACTAGACTTTACAGAACTTAAATTATTTTAATGCCAGGATTTTTCATTTTATTTCGAATCATTGCATTAAGTAGGAGTGGTGTTGACATTTCAACTAAATATGCTAATGCACCTGGACCAAGGTAAATTGGGCGTAAGCCTTCAATTTCAGTAATTAAATTATTTATAATTTCAATTGATTCTTTATTGTCTCCTGCAACAAAAATATCATAATCCAAACTTAATGTTGGGTTGATAAGTTTTTTTTCAGAAATAACATGAAATGCTGAAACCAATTTTGTTTTATCTTTCATGTGTTTTTCAACCATCTGATGTGAAAATGGTTTATTTTCTTTAATTGCAACACATTCAAAACCTACATCAGTTTTTGTCATTGGTACTATTGGTGAGATTACAATACAGTCATCATTAATTTCAGGCAAGATCTGTGAACAAATTGAGTCAATGTTGTCATACGGAATTGATAGGACTAAAACCTCTGAGTCTTTGGCAACTGAAATATTATCAGATCCTATAATTTTTCCATTAATATTACCATAAGCCTCTTTTGCAAGATTTGTGTATTCAGTTGCAGATGTTGCAGCACGTTCTGCATCTCGTGAACCGATGATAACTTCATGATTTTTGGACCATCTTAAAGCAAAACCTTTTCCCATACCACCAGTTCCACCAATAATTCCGATCTTCATGAATTCGCTCTAACAATGTTATTATTATCTCTATGTAAAAAATCAGAAAGATTCGAAAAAAAATGATAATATTCCTAAGACATGCACAAGCTGAAAACAATACAAAAAAGATTTTGGCAGGACGTACACCTGGAATTAATCTTACTGATGATGGGAAAAAACAGGCTGAACAAGCTGGAAAAATGTTAGAGTCGCTTAATGTTTCTGCAATTTACTCTAGTCCAATTGATAGAGCTGTTCAGACTGCTGAGGTTGCCTCAAAACATTGTAATGTTGAATACAAAACTGATGATCGATTAATAGAGTTGGATATGGGACAATTTACCCTAATGCCTTACCAAGAAATTTTCAAAAAGCATGGAAACGTTTTCTTGAAATTTTATGAAGGATCTTCTGAAGTAAGTGAAAATGGTGTTGAAACGTTTGCTGAGGTAAAAAAAAGAGTCAATGATATGGTTGATTATGTAATATCTAAGCATAAAAACGAAAATGTTGTCTTAGTAACTCATATGGATCCTATCAAAGCAATGATCGGACAAGTCCTAAAATTAAAGCCTGAAGTATTATTTGATTTGATTATTGCAAATGCATCACTTTCAATAATTAAAAATCACGATCAAAACTTTTACTTGACCGCTATTAATGCGGTATATCCTGAACGATTTAATGAATCGTTTTAAGGAATCTTCCAAACCCTTAAATACATTTTTGAGCCCACGCAAAAACAACCGGTAATAATGAAAGCAATAATTGGATTAGGAATGGTATTAGGTCTTTTGATGATATTACCAGCAATTCAGTATGCATTAGCAGCAGGTGACGAGCCTGGTGAATATTTGGACAGACGAGTTGAGATTTGGGGTTTATTTTATAGATTAATGATTGTTGCATTTACTGTTGGAACAGTAGTTTCAGGAATGATAGTTTGGCTTGTTTTAAGATTCAGAGAATCAAATCCAAAGGCAAAACCAACAGAATACGAGGAGGCTGGAACGTGGTAAAATGAGCGGGCACTCTTCTTGGCCAGAATGGGTTTACATCGGTGTTGTTGTTGCATTGCTATGTTATGTTGGTGCAGAAGCTTGGAATGTTGAAAGAATTGTAGAACATGTACCAGCAGATGCTGAAATAATCAAAGTAATAGGTCAGCAATGGTTATGGACTTTTGAACATGAGGACGGAACAAAAGAGATAGGAGAATTACATGTTGAAAAAGGAAAAGCCTACAAGTTTGAGATAACATCAAAAGATGTCATACATTCGTTTAATATTCATGATTATGTTGTTTTGTTGGATGCTGTTCCTGGTAGAGTTAATACAGTATGGTTTTCACCAACTGAAGCAGGCGAATATGATATTCAATGCAGAGAATACTGTGGATTGATTCATTACAACATGCGTGCAACACTTATTGTGGAGGATAAAGGAGCCTGATTTGATATGGTACTAGAACTACATAAACCAAGACCGATTTGGCAGATAATGTTCTCTACACATCATACTGATGTAGGATTACTGTATCTTATCACATCACTAGCTTTCATGTTTATGGGTGGTGCACTAGCTCTTGTTCTTAGATTAGAACTGTTTGCACCAGGAACTCAGGTCATAGCTGACTCTATGACATATAATAGAATCTTCACTGTTCATGGTACAACTCTGATATTCTTGTTTATACTTCCGTCTGCATCTGCATTTGGAAACTACCTTGTACCAATCATGGTTAGATACAAAGATATGGCATATCCAAAACTTAATGCAATTGCATTCTGGATGATTCCACCAGCTGGTGCATTAATCTGGCTTGGATTTGCAGACTTTACTTGGTATGCATACCCAACATATTCTGTAATCAGTGCACCAGGTCCAGCAGCTGACATGTGGATTTTTGGTCTGAAGATACTTGGTGTCTCTTCAATACTAGGTTCGATTAACTTCATTGTTACAATCATGAAATGTAAGCATCCTGACTTACCGCTAAGCAAGATGCCGCTTTTAGCATGGGCATATCTTACATCTTCACTAATTACTGTAGTTGCAGTTCCGACATTTGCAGCTGCGCTCTTGATGCTTCTAACAGACAGACTAGGCGCATCTGGGTTCTTTAATCCGGTAATGGGAGGCGATCCTATTGCTTATCAACATCTGTTCTGGTTTACATTCCATCCAGAAGTTTACATTTTGGTTATTCCCGCAATCGGATTCATGTATGAGATATTTCCGCGTTTTTCAAGAAAACCAATATTCAGCCATGGTTCTGGTGTAACAGCATTTGTTCTTTTGGCTTTAGTAGGATTTGCGTCATGGGCACATCATATGTATGCAACAGGAATGTCATTTACTGAAAAAACTGTTTTCATGGTAGGTACATTAGCAGCAGTTCCAGCATCAGCAATGCACACTTTCAACTTTTTGGCAACAATGTGGGGCGGCAGGATCAAATTTGCAACTCCAATTATGTGGGCTGTTGGAGGAATAGCCCTATTCTTCTCTGCCGGAGCAGGAGGTGTTGTCAACAGTGCAATGCCTTTGGACTTTATCACTCATGACTCTTACTGGGTTGTTGGACATTTCCATCTCTTTGTAATGGGAACAATTCTGTTTGGAACAGTAGGTTTTGTGTACTACATGTTCCCATATGTAACAGGACGAATGTACAACGAAATGTGGGGCAAAGTTCACTTCATACTGTCATTTGTTGGAACAGTTATGGTATTCTTCACACAACACATTCTTGGACTATTTGGTATGCCAAGAAGAATATACGATTACCCACCGATCCCAGAATGGGTTCAAATGAACATTATAATTTCAATTGGTGCGTTTATCATTGGAATAAGCATGGCAATATTCCTTGGAAACTTGATTTACAGTTCTGCTAAAGGCAAGCCAGCTGACATGAATGATCCATTCGGTCTTGGCGGAAAATATTACTATCCATACCAGGCAAAGAACCCACATCATTGAGGAATTGAAATGGCACAACTAGAACAGCAAGATCCAATTTACAGAACCTCTCCTGAGAGGACTTACAAAATGATGGCTATAATGCTAGGAATTTGTATTGTAGGTGGTGCAATATTCTTTGGAATGTGGGATTATTGGATTTCACAGCCACCTCCTGTTTCAATGATGAATATAGAAACTGAAGATCATGGTGGTGATGCGGTTGTTGCAACTGGAGTTGAAATTCCTGTATCTCTATCATTTGTTGAGAGCAGCGACTTTAGAACATTAGCGTTTAATGCCTTACCTGGTGAATCAGGTAATAATCCAACTATTACAGCAAATGTTGGAGACAAAATTGTATTTGATGTGATTAATGATGGAGTATCTTTCCATGCATTTGGTGTGACAGCAGCTGAAGAAGGCTTTGAGGGAATTTTTCCAGGAAGTGAAATTGCAGCTGCAACAAATCCACTAAAAGCAGGAGAGAGTGGAGTTTCCGAGTTTACACCATCTGAGCCAGGAACTTACTATTACATCTGTACTGTTCCAGGACATAGAATGCAGGGAATGGTAGGAGAGATTGTAGTTAGTGCACCCGGTGCAAAAGCAGAGGCTGCCGCCCCAACAGGAGTTAGCCACGATCTTACTTTAGATTTTGTTGAGAGTAGTGACTTTAGAACATTAGCGTTTAACGCATTACCAGGAGAACCTGGAAGTAATCCTGAAATTCGTGTAAACTCTGGTGATGAAGTAACAATTACAACTGTTAATGCAGGAAAATCTTTCCATGCATTTGGTGTTGTTTCAAACCCAGATGACTTTAACAGTGTAATCTTTGATTCTGCAATTGCTGCAGCAAACAACCCTCTAAAACCTGGTGAATCTGGATCAGTTACATTCTTGGCAGGTGCTCCTGGTACATATTATTACATCTGTACAGTTCCAGGACATGCATTACAAGGTATGCAGGGTTCATTTATTGTAGAGTAATTTGATTCTAAAATATCTTGCATTAGCATCTCTTGTAATACTATACTCACTGATGTTTGTAGGCGGATACATTTCTGCTGCTGGATTAGGATTAACATGTCCTGAATGGCCTTTGTGTCCAAATGGAATTATGCCTGATGATGAATATTTCATAGAATGGGTTCATAGAACAGTTGCAGCAACAACTGGTGTCTTTATTTTAGCTACAACTATTGGCGCTTGGATTAACAAGGATGCAGGAAGAAAAATCAAATTTACTAGTGCATTTGCAAGTGCACTTGTAGTTACTCAAATTACACTTGGTGCCATAGTAATTGATACCAAACTACATGCAGTTCTGGTTGCAATACACCTAGGAATTGGAATCTTACTATTTGCAATGGTTTTGCTAACGGTTTTGTTTGCGTTTAGACTTGGAAAGCAAGTCTTGCATACTAAGGCTTAGACTTAATCCGTTTTAATATTCTAGGAATAAACACTATCCCCATTATTCCAGTAAAAATTAATCCACCTGCTGCTATTGCACTAATGAAGATATATCCAAATGGTGATTGTGTACTAAGGTTAAATGTAAATGTCAATGGATTTCCATAATCCGTTGGATCATAAAGATCAACTCTAAAGATGTGATTTCCTGAATCTATGAAAACAAAATCAGTTGTCCAATGAGCACCATTAATTGATTGTGGTCTTATTGCATCAATCTGCTCTTCATTGAAGAAAATTCTGATTCCCATTGTAAAATCATCAACCTCGTTATAATCTAGATCTGTAACCCTGATTAGAATCTGTGATTTTTCACCAATTTGGGGAAATTCTGGTTGTGTAGCGATCTGAACCCTGAAATCACCTAGAGTCTCTTCAGATGAATTGAAAAGTGAATGTGCATTAGCATCTAAAATCATAGGCATACCAGAAAAAATGAAAAATGATAAAATGAAAACTTTGTAAATTTGTTTCATTCGATTTTAATTTTTCATCGATCAATATATTGCAACTCAAATTAGTTATGAAAATTGTCAAAAGCTTTAAATTCATATCAACAAGAGTTTGAATCGTGACCGTAGTAAAAAAATCAATAGACATTAAAGCCCCGGTTGACACCGTCTTTACTTACTTTGCAAGACCAGAACATGTTTCTGATCAGATGTCTGAAAAAGGCGTTGGGATGACTGTTATTCCAATGGACATTAAAGCAGGAATGGGTGTTGGTACTACCTTTAGAGTCATTGGTGACTTTAGTGGAAAAAGACTAGAGTGGGATTGTGAGACAACTGAATTTGTCAGAGAGGAAAGAATATCTGCAAAAATGATCAAGGGCAAATTCAAAAGATGGGAAATTACAACTGAGTTCAAGTCACTCTCTGACAATCTAACAAATGTTAGTATGACTGTTGACTATGAAATGCCATTGGGTCCATTAGGTGGAATTCTTGACAAAGTCAAGTTTGCAAAATCTGCCGAGAACGGATTGGAGACAGCACTTTACAAAGTTAGAGGTCTTTTGGAAGGAAACGGCTCAATTCCAGTGTATATAACACTAGATGCATATCAGAAACTCCTTGCAGAGAAGAAGAAAATGAACAACGTTCCAGTTTCTACTGTTCTAACTTCGATTCTTGAAAAATATGAAAGTGTAGAAGAAATTAAGAACTAATTTTAGAAATCTCAAGTTTAATAACTATAATATTTTTTTATTTCCTTGTGGGTCTATAGCGCAGCCAGGTAGCGCACCGGACTCTTAATCCGGCTGTCATGGGTTCGAATCCCATTAGACCCGCCTTTATTTTATAATTTTTTTAATAAAGTAAACCTTGTTTGATCTTGTCCATAATCTTCATGCAAATCTACATCACTAACCAGTTTTATTTTGTAGTCTAACCATTTTTCTCCCATATTTCGAAATTTATGATTTTCATCAATCTGTTTTTCAGTTTTTTCATATTTTTCACAATGCATTATCCATCTTTTAGATACTCTAAACATTTCTGAAATTCCTTTTTTCAAGATATCATCATCTAGATAATTCATTAATCCATGTGTAAATACAAAATCTATTGAGGAATCTTCAAATGGTAATTTAGTTATGTCACCTTTTTGAAAATTTACACTTGATACTTTTTCTTTTGCAATTTCTAATGCATGTTCATTTAGATCAATCCCATGTAATTGGAATGAATCTGGAAATAATCTTAAATCAATTCCTGTACCACAACCTATCTCTAAAATACTCTGTATTCCTGGTAAAGAACTAGCTAAATCTCTCACATACTTGGAAAATTCTTCGTTATACCTTGATTCATTTTCATCTGCATATTTATTCCAAAACTCGGCATCGTATTTCATAAAAATTCCCCATCTTAGTGCTTACATCCACAAGGAACAAGTTTAGTATCGAAAGTACAGTCATGTGGTCCTTCCGAACTTCCATCAATTGGAATTTCTTTCATACAATCTTCATGTTTCCCTTTCTTACAAAACCAACAAATTTGTGGGTTTGTTCCTGGTGATGAGCACGATTCCATATCAATTTTAATTATTTTAGAGTTAAAAAATTAACCTCACAAGAACTTGAGCCATTTGAGGAATCTTTTATCCTGCCCCATAACTACATCCATGAATGATTTCTGTAATTCCTTTGTTACAGGACCAATTTTACCAGTTCCAATTTTTCTATTATTAATTCTAGTTACAGATTTTACTTCTGCTGCAGTGCCGGTCATGAATATTTCATCAGCTGAAAATAAGTTGTTAATGGTTATATTCTTCTGAATCACTTTTTTTCCGTTTGCCTTGAGTAGTTTGATTACACTATCCCTAGTTATTCCATTAAGTATGTCAGCATCTAATGGCGGTGTAGTTATTTTTCCATTTTTTAATACAAAAATATTTTCAGCACTTCCTTCGGCCACTTTTCCGTTATTGTTGAGCATTATCGCTTCATCATACCCACTGTTTAAGGCCTCCATTCTAGCTAATGCTGCATTTGAGTAATTTGCCGCAGATTTAGCTTGCATAGGTTGTGATTTTGAATCAATTCTTACCCATTTTGATATCTTACATTTTGCACCTGAAAACTTTCCTGCCTTTGATTCACCCATTTTCCACTCCCAGCATGATACTGAAACATCTACCCTATTCTGTATTGGTGTTAATCCCATCGTTCCATATCCATAATATGCAAGTGGTCTGATGTAACATTCTTTCAGTTTACTAGCCTTTACAGTTTTAATTATCGCATCTGAGATTTTTTTCTTTGAATAAGGAATCTTCATAGAATATAATCTTGCAGAATTAAATAATCTGTCTACGTGTTCAGGTAATCGAAATATTGCAGAGCCATTTGGAGTATCATAACATCTTATTCCCTCAAAGATTGATGTAGAATAGTGTAACGCATGGGTAAGAACATGAACTTTGGCATTTTTGAAAGGAACTAATTTTCCATTCATCCAAATTTTTCCCACTTCTTTCATGTGATAAAAATATCAGGTCGTAATTTAAACAATTATTGAATTCTATTCAAACCACAAAAATTTGAGCGTGGAAAATATACTCAATATAGATCAGATTAAATAACGAATATGATCTATGATAATTAAGCGTGTTTTGGGTAACGCCGGACTGATTCTAGACGATGGTCCAAGAACAAACCCAGAATGGCACTACTGGTCTAATGACCTTTAGCGCCATGTCGTTAATTAAATAAATTTAATTTTTGACCTTTCTGAGTGTATGGCCGCAATTCCTTTTGCAACGTTATCATCAGAATCTTCTATCACAATAATTATTCTTGAAGTTTCTTCTTGTGCATCAAGATTCAAAATGTTCAAACCTGCATCACCAACTTTGGAACTTGCTTTTGATGCAATCTGCTGAACTCTCCACATCTCATCACCAATTAGTGTAATTACTCCTCTTTGGTACGAAATATTGGCCAGTGCATCAAAACTAAGAATGTATTTCTCATTTCTATTCACATAATCCCCATCAAGAAATAGAATTCTGGCAAACTCCATTCCATCTTTTGTAAAAGGTGATAAAATGATGAATTCGCTATATCGTTTTTCTTGTTCTAACGATTCTAGTAAATTTTTTGCGCTAGATGATTCAATTCGTAATATGGCACAATTTTTCTTCCCCGTTACTATCTTCAAGGGATGACCATTTTGTTCACTTGGCTTTCTCTGAATTCTAGTGATCTGTTCTGGTTTGTTCATATCTGTGACTATTACTTGCATGTCCACTCCATTTTCAACAATTTCTTTGATTGCAATTGGATCAATGATTTTCATTCCAAACATACCTGCCAATCTTGCTTCATTATATGATAGATCGCTGATTTGCTCTAATTCATCTTGGACAATTTTTGGATCTGCTGAGACCACAGAACTATCTTTTTCCAGATCAATCACCGTGTCGTATTTTTTATGAAATAGAATTCCTATATCAGCAGCTGTTCTATCAGAACCACCTCTTTCATACGTAGTAATAATTCCGTCTTCTGTTTTACCAATAAATCCACCAATTGACACAACATCATTTTGTTTAACCAAATCTTCTAATTTTTCTGTGTGTTCATTAGATTGAGCAAAAACAAAATTTGTTGATTCAATATTATTGTCTGTGATTATAGGCCAATCATCTAGTGAAATTGACTCGGATTTAATTCCATTACTTTTTAGAATAAAATTCAGTACATGAGACATCAAAACTTCCCCAGAATATGCAAGTGCTTTTGCTCTAATTTCATCTTCAAATTTATCAAGTGCCCTTGCCTCTTCCAAGGATTTCAAAGACATCTCTAACATATCACTAATTTTTGCTCTACATTCCTCTTTGTAATCATCATTTACCATTTCAAGAATATGCGAATATGTTTCTGAAACAAGATTGAAATCAACATTCTGGACATCTTTATTTTCTCCACCCAGACCTAGTATTACATCTGTGAGTGAGACCTTTTTACCATTAATTGTGGTTAGTGGTGCTGAACAGACAACTATGACTTTCGAATCTTCTTTCAGGCGCCTTATTCTTTCTAGTATTGTAGGCAATCCTTCGCCATTAACTCCTATTGCACTTCCACCAAACTTTGCGACAATTAGTTTTTCCATATCCAAAATTGAACCCGTTTGGATGATTTAATTCTATTTTTTGTCTTTATCAAAGGTTTAAATGGATTTTAACGAAAATTTTCAGAGGGCTCGTAGTCTAGCTCGGTTATGACGTCGCCCTTACACGGCGAAGATCCGGTGTTCAAATCACCGCGGGCCCACTTAATTACTATAATATTTTTTAGTCTCAGTCAACGATGTATAATATTGACTGAATTATCTATGAATGAGAAAATGGTTTTCATTCAGTATGCAATCCAGAAATATGAAAATGAGGAAGAACTAGTTAAAAAACTACAAAATGTTCTATCTGAAAAAGATATTCAAAGAAGTATAGACACACTAATTGGAACACAACGTGTAAGAAGAATAGGTCCGGAAGTTTTACAAAATAATGAAAGCCATACAGAATTACCAGACTTGCCTGAAAATATCAAAGAACTTTTAGAAAAAATTTAATTTTTTTAGAACCCACGTAGTCCTTGTGGTCTAACTACCTCTGGATGCTCTTTCATCCAAGTAATTTTATCAAGCATTGCTTGTTTATCTTCTGGAAATGTTCCTGCAACGTTATATGCATTTGAACCATGATTAGCACGAAAAACTACTTTATCATTTACATCAATCCCTGAGACCAATTCTTCAAGTTCATCTATTGCTTCAGAATCCGAAATTCGAATAAATTCTTCATTAAATTTTGTCAAAAATTCATCCTTTATGCCATTTTCTAAGTAAAGTGTTAGTGCACCAACATAATCTGGTTTTACTTCACTAATCACTTTGGCAGTTTCTCTTGCATTTTCACTTGAATATTTACTACCACCTATTCCTAGTATGACCATACATGATAAGGTAAATCCAGCATCTTTTGCTTTCTTACATGATTTGATTATTGTTTTTGCAGTTGCACCTTTTGTTACTTTCTTTAGAAGAATATCAGAACCAGTTTCTATTCCAAGATATAGCATATCTAAACCAGCTTTTTTCATGCTGTCTAATTCCTCAGGAGTTTTTTTGAGAAGATTCATTGGCATTGCATAACAAGAAACTCGTTCAAGATTTGGAAATTTCTCGTAGATATATTTTACAATCTTTATCATATACTCCGTATCAAGATTCAAAGCATCGCCATCTGCAAGGAAGATTTTAGTGGTATCTGGAAGCATTTTTGACATCATATCAATTTCACCTTTTACTTCGTCCCAGCTTCTTTCAGAATACTCCTTACTGCGATACATATCACAAAAGGAACATTCGTTAAATGAACATCCAAGTGTAACCTGGAATATCAATGATTTTGCTTCTGATGGTGGCCTGTAAAGTGGTGCATCATAATTAAGCATCATACTTGTTGTCATACAAATTGTAATTTATCGTTTTTGAAGAAAAAACTACAATATGTGGTCAATTTCAAGAGAGTTATGAATAGTGAACGCCTACAATACTTGAAACTTAACAAAAATATACTCATAGCATTTGCTGCATCAATTGTCATCTCTGCTATTGCGGCAGATTTTTTTGCTAATCAGGAAGATTATCTTAATAGCACATTTACATTAATTGTAGATTATGCGGTATTTTTTTCAGTTTTTGGTGGATTATTCTATTTTGATAATAGAAAAAAATACATTTTAGAAAATGGAGAGACAGACAAATCATTATTAAAATCTGATTTAATCAAAATTATTTCTTCATTAGGAATAGGTGAAGTTGTTTATACCATCGTAAGATGGAGTTTACAGTATTATATTCTGTTATTAAATTACGAACCATACATGGCATCAATAATTTCTCAATTGATTTCTACAGTAATCTATATGATCACTTTGAATCTTACCGTTAAACTAACGAAATTATTTAAAGATAATTAATCTAAGTCAATTCTAGATTCTTTTAATAATTTTGCAAATTTATTTGGAATTTTTCCTGCAGAGTTTTGAAGAGATTCATAATACTTGTCTAGTTTCTTATACAATCTTTTTGGCTTCCTTGGTTTTTCATTACTAAGTGCATATAATGCTAGAATAGGAAATGCAATAGTTGCGTCAGCATATACTGTGATCAAACCTTCATGTGAATCTTTTACCTTACCCCAACTTTTTCCTTCTTGAAGTGTTGCTCCTGATAATCCACCAGTATCAGGTCTTGCGTCTGTTATCTGAATGATATATTTTTGTCCACCGTGATCTTTTCTAAGTATTTGATCTAACAAAGGACCGGTTTGTTGTGCAGTATTTTTTGGTACACCACCACCTAATTCCAAAATACCAGATTTTTTTGAATTATAGACGATTGCAGCCTGTTCAATTATTTCTCTAACAAAATCAAGATTGTATTGCTGATTTTTTAGTCTATGAACTGCAAGATTTAGTGCTAATGATGAATCTTTTAATGTTGAAATGTAGACTGGAACATCTAGATCATACGCAGTAGTCATAAAACTTCTCTCTGGATATTTTGCCTTTTTCTTGCTAATATTTCCCAGAACATTACAGAACTCAGCAGTTGTAAATGGTTTCTCTAAAATTTTATTTTGAAAGATTCTCTGAATTACCTGATCTTGCATTTCTAGTGTCTCATAAAATTTGACGTAAACGTCACGAATACGAACAATTTCTTTTTCATATAAAATGTTGTCATCTACTTGGGAATGCCCTTGTTTGACTGGGAATCCCCAAGCGAAGTGATCTTCATGGTATACATTTGCACCAGTAGCAACAATCCAATCCACAAATCCTTTTTCCATTAAAGTTTTGATAATTCCTCCAAATCCAACTGGTGTTAATGCTCCCGCCACAGTAAGACAAATTGTTGCATTCTCGTGAATCATTTTTGCATAAAGTTTTGCAGCCTCGCCTAACTGCCTTCCATTAAAACCAGAGTTAGCATAAATCTCAACTAATTCCTTGATATTGGTTTTTGAGTTAAGTTTGATATGTGGAATATCTTTTCCTTTAAAATTATGATGATCCATACTTGATAAAATATCAGATGGTGATTTTTAATGTTTGTTGGATTAACTTTGTTCTAATTTATCACAAAGTGCTTTATACATAAATGGAAAAACTGTAGTTATTTCTGCATGAATAGTGGTTTCTTTTGCATTTTTTGTTACTTTACCCCATGAAATTGCTTCTCTAACTAGTGCTCCACTTAAACTTCCATCAAATTCTTGTGCTGTTGTAACATAAACGGCATAATCTAATCCTTCACGATATTGATTCCACCATAATGTATGATGTTTTGGAACTCCTCCTCCTAGCATTAGTGCGCCAGATTTTTCAGCTTTGAAAATTAATCCTGATAAAAAATTTGCATCATTAATCAGATTTAATTTAAAATCAGGATGTTTTTGTGCAAACATCCACAGTTGACTTCCTACAGCACCATCCATAATACCAGGTACAATTACAGAAATGTTGTTTTTGTACGCCCAGAAAAGAAATGAATCTTCTCCCATTGATTTGCCTAATTCCAAGCAAATTTCAGCAGTTGACATTTCTTTTTTACCATGATTATAGGCATTTTCCAGAATATTTTGTACCTTCTCTTCTATTAACGGACCATAGCTTTCCATTGGAACTAACACATTACCTAATCTGTGAATATTTTGATCAGCTAATTCTTTGTCATCCATAGTGAATGAACCTTCTTTATACTCAGAAAAATGTCTAGCAATGTCATGATCAAGTGCACCACATGTTGTAATTACAACATCACACCATTTTTTTTTGATCATATCACGTAAGATTCCTCTAAAACCAGTTGAAACAATAGCACCAATAAAGGATAGAAATTTCAAACATTTTTCATCTTTAATCATGTTAGAAAGAATTTCAACGCCATCAGCAATATTACGTGATTCAAATCCACCTGATTGTTCTAATTGATTAAAAATATCACTAATAGTGGATTCATTTGAAATTTTTATATCTTTTACAGATCTTCCGGGTTCAATCATAATTATACTAAATTATAATCTCATTTAATGGTTAGTAAATTCTTGAACTAAATTAAAAATAATTTTTGTAAAATAATCATTTCATAAATTATTGATACCCCAATTACAGTAGTAACTGCACAAATTGAATATCTTAACAGATTAAACATCTTTGGTTTTTTTGATAAGATTGCTAATGGTGTCCCAATTAAACCACTCACTAATGACATTCCAATCATACTTCCAAAGCAAAATAGTAGGATAAATGATAACGATGAATCAAAACTTGGTAGAGTAGATGAAATTAGAACTGCAATAGCACCAGTACCAGCTAATCCATGAATGCATCCAATCAAATATGATCTATGTCCATGTACATGATTTTTTTTATGTGTGTGTGTATGTATGTGCGTAATTCCATTATCGTGCGTATGAGGATGAATATGTTTAGTCAATGATTTTTTTTTCAAAATTATACTTGATGCTAGATAAATAAGCATTATACCTACACCAAGTTCTAAACCATTGAAAATTTTTTCAGGAATAGTTAGTGAAAATCCTGCAACTAATATTCCTAGTATCAATATTGTTGAAGTGTGTCCAGCACCCCACATTGCGCCTAAGACAGATGTTCTTAAAGAATTTTTAACAAATTCATATGATGAATTATTTGTCTTTTTCATCTTTACAACTTGTGTAGTAATTGAAGCAATATGATCTGGTTCAAACGCATGTTGAAAACCAATTGTAATTCCAACTAGTGCAACAATAATTGGTGATGAATTATGTAGTATTTCAGTTAATTCAAGAATCATTTTCTCTCAATCCACCAAAACATACTAAACTACCTTTTTTTATTAGATAAAACATTTTTTGATTAGCTTAAATTTAACAATAAATTTAATAAAATATTAAAGAATGATGAATATTTACGTTGATGGTTCAGGTGGAGCAAGATCAGGTTATGGTTTCTTTGTAAAAGAAACTGGTGAATCTTTCTTTGAAGAAAAACCTGAAATTACAAATAACCAAGCAGAATATTTAGCAATCATCTCTGCATTAAAGAAAAATGAAAATTTTGACGATGAAATTACTATTTTCAGTGACTCAAAAAATACAGTAAATCAACTCAATCATGAATTTGCCATAAATAATGAGCAATTACGCACTTTTGCACGTGAGGCTTGGGCACTAATGGCTAAATTTTCTAACCTAAAAATAAAGTGGATTCCAAGAAGTGAAAATTTAGCAGGAAAAATGCTTGGTAGTTAAAGTGTGAATAGCTTTAATTATAGAAAATACTTGGATCAGAAATCATACCATGGCTGAATCTGTTTTCCTTTCCCCAAAATCTATTGCTGTGATCGGTGCTTCTGACAAAGAAGGCAGTG
>JAKUOP010000014.1 GCA_022450565.1 Candidatus Nitrosopelagicus sp.
ATAGTTTGCTACATCAGCCATGACATCAAATATTTTTTTTCTATCGACATTGAATTCTGATTCGGTTTCAATCTCGTTTAATTTTGTTAGACCAAACTGTATGAATGGTCGTTCAGCAGGATCATGCTCTGGATCTTCACATTCCTTTATTGTATAGAAATCATTACATCCAAATGTTGAATCTATGTAACTAAGAGATAGTATTAATGAAATTCCCAGAAAAGCATAGAAACTAACCAATATTTTATCTTTTTTTCGCAATATAGTAATTTTGGATTTTTCGTCCTTTAACTCCTTTGATATAGATTTATTCAAAAATATAATTAAAATTTTCTAGCTAATCATACCTATTTCTTAATAGTAGATTTTTTAAAAGGAAATAA
The DNA here is from genome assembly GCA_022450565.1 of Candidatus Nitrosopelagicus sp. Taxonomy (GTDB): domain Archaea; phylum Thermoproteota; class Nitrososphaeria; order Nitrososphaerales; family Nitrosopumilaceae; genus Nitrosopelagicus. The sequence goes on from JAKUOP010000014.1 coordinate 384, forward strand.
TCTGATAAAAATATGACTACAGTTGCCTGTATTCCAGCATTTAATGAAGAAGGTGTAATAGGTGATTTAATAAAAAATACACTTTCTTATGTTGATTCTGTTGTTGTATGTGATGATGGTTCATCTGATAATACATCAGTAGAAGCAAAAGAATTTGGTGCTTTGGTAATAAAACACAATGAAAATAAAGGAAAGGGTGCTGCATTAAGAACACTTTTTGAGCATGTAAGACGTTCTAATGCAGAGATTGTAGTAACAATTGATGGTGATGGCCAATTTTTACCAAATGAAATTAAAAAACTTATCAAACCAATACAAGATAATCTTGCAGATGTTGTTGTTGGATATAGATTTGATGATGGTGATGAGATGCCTTCATACAGAAAATTTGGAAACAAAATACTAGATCATGCAACAAACATTGTAACAAACCTACCAATTCGTGATACACAAAGTGGGTTTAGGGCATATTCGAAGAAAGCAATTGAACAAATCGAGTTTTCTAACGATGGTTTTACAGCAGATTCTGAAATTCTCATAAATGCAGCAGAACACGGACTAAGAATTTCTGAAGAAAAAATCACTGTTATTTATGATACTGGACATAAAACTTCAACAAAAAACCCTGTTTCGCATGCAGGTGGAGTACTAGGTTCATTAATTGAAATCATCTTAGTAAAACATCCTTTAAAATATCTTGGAATACCTGGAATTTTAGTTGTGTTACTTGGTTTAGGATTTTTGTCTAACACTATTTCAATTTATAATGAAACACTTGAACTACCGATTTCTTTTGCATTGGTTTCAATTGCTATTTTAACACTAGGCATTCTACTTTTATTATCATCCGGAATATTATTTGCCATAAATAGATCAGTTTTCCATAAATAATTATTTTAGAATATGATTGTATAATGAATGAAAATGATTCTATTGTAGCAATAACTGATCTCTATGAAAAAATACTCAAACGTAAACCTGATAAAACTGGATTATATTTTTTTGTAACTGAATTAAGGAAGAAAAATCTTAGTTTAGAAGATATAAAACAGGTATTATCAGACTCTGACGAGGCTAAATCATTAAATGATTATAGTCATTATTCAGACAAATATTGGAATGACCTTGAAATAGTTCAAAAATACAAGAATAAACTTGCAACAGGTAATGAAAACACACATTGGATAGAAGATATTCTGGAACGGTTTAAGGAACATCTACCTTTTGAGGATGTATTAATTGTTGGATGTGGAAATGGCTGGCTTGAACGAAAACTTTTCGATTTGGGTATCGGTAAACATTTTGACGCTTTTGATATGTCTGTAAAATATATTGATGAAGCAAAGAACCTATCAGAATCAAGACCAATAGATTATTTCATAGATGACATAAATTCTATGAAAAAAATTCAAGAATCAAAATATGATGCAATATTTAATTTTGCTGTGTTACATCATGCTACAGAAGTTGAACATGCATTACAAAAACTTGCAAAAGCTCTAAAAAATAATGGATTAATGTTTAACGAGGAATATGTTGGTCCCGCCAGAAATCAGTACTCTGATCAACATCTTAATCTAATGTTAGAAATAATGTCTGATTTGCCAGAAAAATTCAGATCAAAGGTTGGATTTCTAAGACCACCATTAGCAAATTTTCGTGTTGAACCTAGTGAGGCAATACACTCTGATCTAATTTTACCATTAATTCCAAAATATTTTGATGTTATATATGAGAAGAATCTTAATGGCGGTGTTGCGTATCAGATACTTCATAATAACATAAAAGAATATGAGGACAATTCTAATCCTGAATCTGAAAAATACCTTCAGTATTTATTGAAACAGGATATTAAATTCACTGAGGAAGGTAAAGTACCTGTTTTATTTTGGTATGGAGTATGTAAACCTAAGTTAATTTGATTCTAATTCATTAACTTTGGCAAAACATTCTTCTGCTTCATCATTTTTTCCAAGTTCATTAAGTACTGTACCTTTATTGTATAATGCATCTGCATCATTAGGTTCAATTTCTAATACCTTGTTATAGCATTCCAATGCTTCCTCTGTTCTATTCATATCTGTTAACAACACTCCTTTGTTGTAGAATACAAATTCATCATTAGGATCCATTTGAATTGCCTTATCATAGCATTCCAATGCCTCATCATTTCTTTCTAGTGATGCAAGAGAGATTCCTTTGTTGCAAAGTACCTCTGCGTTTAGATCAATTTCCATGACTTTATCAAAAATTTTTATTGCATCTTTATGCATATTAGAGTCTGCAGAAAGTACTCCCTCATTAAAAAGAACTCTAGCATCATCTTTTGTTAATCCCATTGGTACTATACTATTTCTAATAGAATATTAGTTTTCAATTATTATGACAAAAATTATTGTATTCTCAACAAATTTTTACAATTTTCTAATAGCTGTTCTTTAGATGTAGATTCTAGAATTAATTGCAAGTCTTTTGGTGATGAAGCGCCTAATGCACATAATGAATATACGTAGTCTAGTGTAGGAGTTTCAGTATTAAGATAATACGTTTCTAGTAAATTGTCTAGTTCATAAGATGATATATTTTGTGGTTTTGCTTGGAAAGAAATTTTTTCCTTCCACAATTCAATTAGATGAGTCCATTCATCTATCGAGATTGGTTCTTCTATTTCATTAATTAGTTCAACATCAGCCTGAATGTACATTTTTTCCTGAACACCCACATCTTGATGTAATTTATCTATCTCTTCAATTCCTTTAATTGAAAATGGATCATAGTCAGTAGGTTGATTCAAACAAGGAGGAATTATTCTAATTATACGGAATCTATTATGACCTTTTGTATTAATATGCAAATGACCACTGGTAGAGTCAACGTCTTTACAGTCAATTATTTTTGCAATAGTTCCAATACCATATGGTGCTTCCCAATTCGCTACAGTCATTTGTGGACTACTAAGACACACACCAAATTCTTTTTCTGATAAAATACAGTCATCGATCATTTGTTTGTATCTTGGCTCAAATATCTTCAAAGGTAGTTCTTGATTTGGAAATAAGACAAGATCCAGAGGAAAAATTGGAATTGTTTTTGTTATGGACATAATTTTAACATGCTTTTATCATATAAAATCCCAGCTCAAATTAATCATTATTATTCCGGTTGATGATGTTAGTTTATACAAGCCAATATGTGAAAAAAAATATGAAAACTAAACTTGGTGTAGAATTTGAGATTGACTTTGCACATACATTGCGTGGGCATCCTAAGTGTGGAAAGCCACATGGCCATACATCTAGAATTATTGTCGAAGTTGAGGGTGACGTAAAAAATGGTGATTCATACGAAGATAATATGGTTATTGAATTTGATGCAATGAAAAAAACATGTTGGGAAACAATTCAAGAATTAGATCATAGAAATCTGAATGAATTATTTGATTTTCCTACATCTGAAAACATTGCAGCATGGATTTTTGAAAAACTCAAAGATAAAATTCCTGTCTCTTCAATAAAATTTTTTGAGGGAACAAACAAATATTGTGAAATAACCAAAAACTAAATTTCATACTCTATTACTAATAATTTTTAAAAAAAATAAAAAAATACTATGTAGTTAAAAGGAATTAAGAAAATTAATATAAATTACTGATCTTACTCTACTTTTTTTACTTTCACAGCATTAGGACCTTTTTCGCTTTCGCCTACTTCGAACTCTACTTTGTCTCCATCTCTGATGTTACCTTCAACTTCAGTTTTGTGAACAAACAAGTCTTTTTCAGCATTTTCTCTTTCGATAAAGCCATAGCCTTTTGTTTGGTTGAACCATTTTACGGTACCATTTTCCATATTAACTTTCATCAAATATTTCTCTATTTATATTTACATGTGAATATGAAGATTTGATGTGCCTTTATCGCATATCATCATCTTTGAGGTTCTTAAATTCTATTTTCCTTGTACACTCTTCAAGTTCTTCAGGTAGGTGATCATTGATTGGTCTATTACACTGTTTACAAATAGTTCCATCCATTTCAGAATCTGGTTTTGACATCATTTTTTATCGCCAATCATTTTTTTTATTTGAACACTTGGGACATTTAAGTCCATTTGACACTTCTCCACAAATCTTACACTTCATACTAAATCCAACAACATCATTTTTTCCTGTTTTAGTGTATTTAAAAACCAAAACCAATGCTAAAATTATTCCTGCAGCTGCAGCTATTATCCATAACATCATACAACTATTACCTCTTTAAGACAATTAAAGGTAGATGAAAATGTTAATTGGCATCCAGCAATTCTAGGCAAATGAAAAACCGTTTATTCATTATATTAGAATGTCAGGTATTCAGTATATTTCCTAATCTAGCCAATCAACAATTACTGGGGATTTTTTTAGTTTAAAAGAATTTGATTAGATGTCATTTGAATATTTATCAGATTTGAATCTATTTTCTATTGCTTCTGCTTTCATATCTAGTTCACTCAGGTTGCCTAATTTTTGATATGTTAGTTTTTCTAGAGTTTCTAAAATTGTTTTAGCTGCACGGTATTGTGGAATTCTTGGCTCTAGTAATTCTCCATAAAGTCCGATCCCATTAATCTCATTTAATTTTGCATAGCCCAAAATTAGACCATTGAATCCTGTAATTACAGATTCAGTTGGTGTAGTTTCTATTCCTAGGTTTTGTACTAATTTGAGAAGCTCTTGAGAAGTTGTTGTCACATAAGTTGTTGGAGATTTTCCAAATTTTCGAGTTGTATGGTATCCTCCTACTGTATAGATAAATTTAGCATCATATTGTTTTGCAACATTAATTACATCTTGACACAGTTCATTAAGTTCTTGATTATCTTGGGGTTGACCACGTCCACCACCAAATATTATGAAATCTTTTGCATATCTAAACTCCCATTTTTCTTCTGGAATGTCTATGTAACCGCCCTTGTCATAGATAAATGAGGGTTTAGTAGATCTAACGCTTCTAAATTGTGCGGTTCCAAGACTTTTGTTAATAAAATTAACAACAATAGAGCCTACATTTCCCATGTCTTGCATTGCAGCAATGATTATTGGTTTTTCAACATCTGGATTCCTAGTGTTTTCAAATTCCATTATTAATTGCCAAGTTATTTCTATAAAAATATACTATTGCTAATTCATATGTCAAGAATTTTTTTCCTGTATCTAATCAACAAACATTCTCTACAAATACAATCATTTTCATCAATTTGCTCTTTAGTTAATTTGGGAAAGTTTGAGCACCAACAAGAAAAACTATTATCACATGAGAACTCGGTGCCACATTCAGAACAATTTTTCCTCATCAGTAATCTGAAAGAATACTAAGAACTCTATTAGGTATGTCGGGCAGTCTACTTACAGCTAAGACTTTTTCATAGCCAAGGTATTTGAGATTATTTGCAATTGTGGTTGCACTGAATGTATCTCTACCAACCCCAATTGCAGTCATCTTCACACCTAGATTTTTGTATGATTTTAGAACCATTTTCAATGCATTTGGATCTGATGGTTCTCCATCTGACAATGTAAGAAAGATATCGGGTTTTTTTGACGATAGGACTGGTAACATTCTGTCATAAACTTCTGCCAGTGGTGTACCACCATTTGCAGAAATCTGAGCAAGTCTTTTTGCAGCAGAGTTATTCCATTTCATATCTTCTGGTTTCACCAACCAACATACAACTTGTCTATCAACTGTGTTAAACGCATAAACGGAAAAATTAACTTTGAGGTAAGCTAAAACCTCACATAATCCAATTGTAGTTTTCTTGTATTCTGTTTGTTGATCTGTAATACTTGATGAATGATCAAGTAGTATTACTATTCTAGATTTTATTGCTTTTTTTACATCAGTAAAAAATGGATTTTCATGTCCTTCAATGTATGCTTCCTCATCAAATTCATCCCCTTCTCTCATATGTTGTTCCTTCCAACCAGTTTTCCATTCTCTGAATTTATTTTTTAAATTGCTAATTAGATCTTGGTCATAGATTTTTGTTTCATCAACATTTGTAGAATCAGGAATTTGTATTCCAATTTTTTCCGGAATTAAGCCCTTGTTCTCATTTTTCTTGTTTTCATCTTTTATTAGACTAAATTCCTGTGAGATCTCCTTTCCCTCAATTGCATTTTTTGGATCTAGTTTACCAAGTTCAGCTTGTAAATTTTTTACTATTTTTTGTACTGCTTTTTCAAAATCTTGAGGTTGAATCAACATTCCTGGACCTTTCAATGGAACAGATAATGGAATTGTGATTAGTGGGTCTATATCTAACATGGTTAATATTTTTGGAATGCTTTTTTCAATCCAATCGGTTCCATAATCATTTTCTAGTGATTTATCCAGTATTGTTTTTGCATATTCTACTGCTTTTTTGACCTTTTCAAAATGACTCGGCTGAATTTCTCCTTTAATATCACCAAATAGAAAATACTGGTAAAATGCCTCTACTATCCTTGCCTTTCCTAGTACATTATTTAGTAGTGGTCTGTAAATCCACTGCCACGTATAGTTAAAGATTAATTCATTATCCATTCCACGCCAAACTTTCCTACCTAGAAGTTCGATTCTTCTTCTTTCGATAGTATTTAGGATAAATCCAAAGGCGTGATCATTTGACAGAATTTTATTACAATGATTGATGCGCATTGCTTCGTACCATGTAGCTGTTCTAAATTGTCTATACCTTCCAAATTCATCTCCGTTATAATCTAAAAATGGAATTAAAATTACTCTATTCTCCTTCATTCTAGTTTCATTTGTTTTTTTGTTTGAAAATTCTACAGTGATTTCGTCATTTTCCGACCATCTTCTAACTAGAAATGTTGCTATTTCAATTAGGGTATCGTTACGTAATGAATATGATGACATTATTTTTCATACATTGAGGTAATAATGTCATTTACTTTTTGCACTTCAATACTTCCCCATTGGGCATACACATTTCCAAATACTATTTGAGCTGCATCTTTTGGTGTAGTTTCATTTTGAACTAATTTTGCATATGCAATAGTTTCACGTAGAGATGGCGAATAGTATAACTCTTCAACTGCAGCTGCCTGTCTTAGTGTGTTTGCCAGTTTAATTCCTTGTTTTGTAGATTGTTCATCTGCATTTGGGAGATGTTTTTTTACTATCTCAAATTCTACTTCCTCTGGTGGATAATCAAGTCTTAATCTTACAGGAAATCTACTCAAAAGTTGTGGTGGAAGCTCTTTTGTTCCAACATGTGTTAGAGGATTGATTGTTGCAACAACAAACCATGATTCTTTTGCATTAATCATCTCTCCATCTGATTCTTTTAGAACCAATTGCCTTCTATCGTCTAATGCTTCATCTAATCTTAATAGAACGTCAGCTTCAGCTGCATTTATCTCGTCTAGATAAAGCATATTTCCTTCTTTCATTGATTTAACAAGAATACCCTCATCAAATCCAATCGAACCATCGGTAAGATTTTTTGTTCCTACAAGATGGCTTTCTCTAGTTCTTAGGCTAAAGTTGATTGATTCAAGTTGAACTGATTTTCTTTTTGCATATTCTCTTACAAGACTGGTTTTGCCCGTGCCTTTTGGACCTATAATAAGAACAAAGATTCCTTCCTCATGTGCTTTATCTAAAATCTCAAAAGAATTGTTCCAATCAAGATATTGTTGCTCTTCCATCATTTGTATAATTGCTTGATTTTTTACTTTATTTTAAGATAGTTCTAGTTTGCAAATGATGCTATCTTTACATAAGACTCGTCTAGAGTTTTGTGTAGTGCTTTATTCCATTCATCAAATCCTGAAGGATCTTTAGGATAATTGTTGTAGTGTTCAACTAACCACTGGTTTTTGCCAGATGTATATTTGAGCCCACTTGCTACAGTTTTGTTCATTGCTCCTCTAATTATCATACCAATCTTTCCTAATCCGGAAAAGTCTGGATGTTCGCCTTTACTTATTGCTTCAACATCAAGATTTCCCAAAAAGTGTTTCATACCATAACTAATTTGTTCATTTGTTAGTGTCTGTACAAGTCTTCTAAAAAGTTCTAGTCCCGCAGTTTTGTATCCATACTCCTCAATAAAATCAAGATTGTATTGCCATAGACTAGATTCTGAAACATCATTTCCCTCAATTGCCTGTGTAACATTATTTCCAAGAATTGTTCCTGCAATTAACGCCGGTCCTATTCCACCAGCATCAATTGGTTTAGGCATCCAAGCAGAATCACCAACTAACATGTAACCACCTGATACAAGACAATCATTTTGTCTCCTTACAGAAACTTGAAAGACACCAGTGTTATTGTTGATGTCTTCTGAATCTTGTGATAGTTTTGCATTTTTAATTGCTATATTTCTTTGAAGATATTCCTCCATTAACGAAGCAACATTATCTTGTTTTCCAAGTCGTTTGTTTCTTTGTTCTAAAATTGATTTTTCTACACCTAATCCAATGTTTACTTTATTTTCAGCTTTTGGAAAAACCCAACCATATCCTCCAGGAGCTATATCTTGATCAAGATGTATTATACAATAATCAGGATCAAATTCAGTTAGATCTTTTTCCCCAGGTTCAAAATACATTATATGCCTACCAGTAGATTCCACATCTCTCCTGTCAATTTTTCTCTCTATTTTTGTAGAATTTTCTAGTTGATTTCTGAGCATTGAAGTTATTCCTGTTGCATCAACAACTATCCTAGCAGTTTTTTTGTATGGTTGTTTTGTTTTATTGTCTATTCCTTGAACTCCGGTAACTTGTGTACCATCATAAATCAAACCAGTTAGGTTTATTTCAAAATCAAAATTAACACCCATTTTTTTCGTTCGTGCATTTTGAATTTCTGGAAGTTTTTGTCTATTTAGCATGTACCCATCTCCATCAAACGGAATTGCAGTTTCTTTATCTGGTGAAAATGCCATGACGCCTTTCACATCATGTTCAATTTCTGGTCTTGTCCAAGGAATTTTGATTCTTTCTGTCATAAAATCAACGGCTTCCTTAGAGCATGCATCACCACATGTCCAGCCAGGTGATGATTTTCGCCCAGGTAAATGTTCTGGATTTCTATCAATTGAAAGAACTCGCAAGTTTTGATTTGAGTAATGTGAAATTGCTTGTGCAGCGATTGTACCAGTCAAACCACCACCGGCAACAATAACATCAAAATCTGGTTCCAACAGTTTTGCTTTGTCTGTTCCGTATTTAAAACAATCAGAAAAAAGAAATTAATAAAATTGGGTCGGTTCGTCGCGGCGTCATCAGCGCTTGGCGCTCAGACTGGAGCGGCTTTTATTTCCTCATTCCCTTATTTAATACACTTTGAATATTTTTAAGTAATATCTGTTTATTCTGGAATTTTGAGAGTTTGGCGATATATTTTTGCAAGGTTCTTTTTTACGTAAACTGGTATCATAATTGTAATCTTTATTGCGTCTTTGTCATCCAAGATAATCTTACCTAGAATTATTTTCTGTTTGCTGATTTTAATTTTCAGACCTGTGTTAGTAATTTTTTCCTCCAAAGTTTCAGAAATTATTCTAAGATCACTTTTTTTCATTTTCTCAAAAAATGTGGAAGCAAATTCATTTGCAGTATTTTTTTTGATTGCTATCGTTAACATTGTAATTGGATTTTCAAAATGTCCTGTAAGATTCTGAATTTTAAAATTATCTGGATTAAGACTAAACACGTTAACTAATGAATTTTTAATTTTTTCAAAATCATCTGTTGCATGAATAATGACTTGTATTTTGACTTCGATCTGTTTTTGCATAAAAAGGACTAATTTTCAGTTTTAGGAGTTTTTGCTTCCAATAGGATAGTCTGTGCTGAGGCAGTCTTGATTAATTTGACTCTCTCCAAACCTACATGTCTTAGCTTGATAATTTTCTTTGCAGATGCCATAACCTCGGCATTTATTTTTCCATAACAAGTTGCTTGTACAAATTCGTCCAATTCCATATGTGGAACTGTTTTTTCAATTATGTCTTTTGCAATTAATCGTAATTGTCGTTGCCTTGATGTGTTTAATTGCCTATAAGTTAATGCGATAATTTTAATTCTGAATACATTTCCATCTTTTGTTTCTACATCTATAACAAAGTTAATTTTTGAAGATCCTCTTCGAATTAAACTTCGTAAGAATTCTTTAGAGTATTCAAATTTCTTAAAAATTGTTTTAGCTTTTTCATCAACTACTTTGTCTATCTGAAAAAATATTTTATATTGGTGCTGTGATGGATCACCCTTTAAAATATCATGTAATGTAACTTCTAATACTCTACCTTTTGCTTTTTCATCATCTGTAATTGGAATGTAACCTAATGAAATGTCATTAAAAGAATCAGGCGCGATAACTGTTACCCATTTCTTTTCTTTCCATTTATCTTTGATTTTTCTTGCTTTTCGTGCCAATTAACTTCAACCTAGATTTTCTGAATATAAACTGTTCTGGCTAAATTTTGTCGGTTTCTAAATATTTCTGTAATACTTCTGGCACTTTTATGTGACCATCACTTGTTTGAAAATTTTCTATTATTGCTACTAACGTTCTTTCTATTGCTACCAGTGTTCCATTTAATGTATGGACGTATTGTGTTTCTTCGTTTGTTTTATCACGGAATCTTATCATTAATCTTCTTGCTTGAAAATCAAGACAGTTTGAGACAGAGCAGATTTCTCTGTACGCATTTTGGCCTGGCATCCAAGCCTCGAGATCATATGTTTTAGCAGCAACCTTGCCCATATCTCCACTTGAAAGTAAAACAACTCGGTGTGGAATTCCAAGTTTCTGATAAAATTCTTCAGTGCATCCAATCATTTTTTCTTGTTCATTTTCTGAATCTTCTGGTTTTGCAAAAACAAATTGTTCAAATTTTTCAAATTGATGAACTCTGAAAATTCCTTTCTGATCTTTTCCATGTTCACCTGCTTCTCGTCTGAAACATGGACTAATAGAGCCAAATCTGTCTGGAAGTGATTTCCCGTCTATGATTTCATCTGAATACATAGATGCAATTGCATGTTCAGATGTACCAATTAGGAAAAGTTCATCTTCTTGTATCTCGTAAATCACATCTGCCATATCATCTGCTATTACAGCTCCTTCCATGGATTTTTTATTAATCATATATGGTGGCTGTATCAACTTGTATCCTTTTTCTGATAAGAAATCAGATGCAAATGCAGTTACTGCATGAGCAAGTCTTACTAAATCACCTTTGAGAAAGTAAAACCTAGCACCTGCAATTTTAGATGCTCTCTTAATATCAAGAAGGTTTAGTTTTTCAGCAATTTCTTCATGACCTTTTACATCAAAATCAAAATTTGGTAGATCTCCCCATTTTCTAATCTCTACATTGTCAGATTCATCAGGTCCAATTGGAACTGATTTATGAATCATATTTGGTACCGATAATGCAAGATTTGTATAACTTGATTCAATAGATTTTTGTGATTGTTCAAGTTCATCTAGTTCCTTTGAGATTTCCCCCATTTCACTAAGCAATTTTGATGCATCTTCGTTTGATTTTTTTGCCTTACCAATTGCAATTGACATCTCATTTCTTTTTTTACGAAGATCATCAGTTGATTTTATCAAGTCTCTTCTTTTTTTATCAAATTCTAACATTTTATCAAAGTCAAAATCAACTGCTCTATCTTTGAGCATTTTTTTAATTTTCTCCGGTTCATCTCTGATAATTTTTGGATCAAGCATTATTTTATAACCTCAAGTGAAACATGTACGTGTTCAAGTATTTCATCTACTGTAGATATTAACTTCTTCATATTACCGTTGTTTTGAAAATTAAAAACAAGTTTGTTATCAATTTTTTCAACTTTTAATGAGAGACCTTTTGGGAAATTGATGTTATCTGGCTCTAAGGCTTTTTCCACCGCCTTAGCTTTTTCCTCAGATATATTATTGATTGATATCTGTAGTTTGCAATTTAGTGACATTTTCTTCAATATAGTCTAGGAATTCATCCAATTTGTCTTTAGTTATTTTTGCTCCTGCAGCAGCATTATGACCTCCACCAATACCATTGAACTTTACTGCTCCTTCTCTCATCAATTCACTCAAATTTACATCTGATTTACAATCTACCGATTTCCTTGATGAAAATTTGACAGTTCCTTCAGATCCATCAGTTCTTAAAATTACTATTTTACCAGAGTTTTTGGGGGCTCCAGCAATTAGTGAAGTTATAGTTCCTGTCATTGTTTCAGGTACAAGCCCCTCTCCATTTACCATCACATAATTTTCTGAGTTACTCATTCTCCAGCGTTCATTTGATAACACATTCATGTAGTTTCTAATCATACCACGATATTCAGCAAGTATTTTTTCTCCTTCTTCCAGCATCTTGTTTCTATCGCCCATACAAATTGATATTCCAACACCCGATCTACTAATTCGTCCACAAGAATTTAGCATGGTTGAAAACTCTCTTCCATCTCTAAGAAAACTACGTCTATCCTCTCTTGGAAATGTGTATGTAAATCCAATCAATTCGTTCATTATCTGTGTTGCATTTTTGCCCTGAGCAAATTTTGTTATACTTTCAATGATATCCCGTTTTTCATCCTGTTCCAATTCTGCAGTGACTCTCCATCTCGCACCTTCTTTGAGTCTAATTCCTGCAGAATTTAGAATTGATAGACATGCACTTCTATTCCATGTCAAGCCCTCGATGAATGGTTGTGAGGTAAATGCAAGAGCATCTGGAAGTGGTCTTGTTTCTCGACCAACTAAAAGTAAATCTAAATCAATATCAACTAATCCTAAACTTTGTGCTGTTTTCGCAATTTCCAGATTTTTCCCTGTGAATGCTTTTTTTTCACCTTGATCTTGCCTATCACCTAATGCCGAGATTACCGCAATACTTGAAAGATCTTGATTTTCTTTTTGTAATGATACTGCTGCAAGATATGCCATTCCACCTGCGCATATTTCAACTCCACCATCAAAACCAAATTTCCATGCATTGATAACTTTCTCATTATCAATTTCATTATCGGGAATTTCATGATGGTCTAAAACCAGCCAATTTTCTCCAAGTTTTTCATCTAGTACTTCCCCAAAGCCACCTCCAAGGTCTGTAATAATGTGCAAATCTCTCGTTTCTTTTTGCATTTTTTCGATTAAATTATGACTGAATTCGTTAGTTGTTCTAACGGTACATTTTGCACCTTTTCTAATCAAAGCCTTTGTAATAATTGATCCTGATGTAAGACCATCACAATCAATATGGGTTGTTACTAAGATTTTCTTATTTGATTTTATTGAATCAGAAACCCGATCAGAAAAATATGAAAGTGACTCTTGAATATTTTTTCCCATTATTCTAGTTGTGCGACCACTGATTTATACTTCCATTTTTTTGGAAGAATTCCTACTTTCTTATAATGTGCTGAAAGTCTATGGACTTTGGCCTCAATTAGTTCGAGGGATCTAACATTTCTACTGTCACTTTTATTCTCCTTGAGGTGTTTTTGTAGATTAACTGCTTTTAATACAATATTATTTAGATCCTCAGGAATTTCCGGTGTAAGCTTGTTTTCTTCAAGAACCTGAGAAATTGATTTTTTGATGATTGGCTTTACAAGAGGGATTGCGTGTTGGTCTCGTAATTTTATCCCTATTTGGCTAGACGTCATGCCATCTTTTGAATATTTTACAATCATTTCCTCAATCTCAGCTGGACTTTGTGTGATCCATGCTGGTTTTTTTGGATCGATTGGTCTTATCGAATGTGATTTTCCATGGTTGTGAGTGTGAAGTCTTCCCATATTCACGCTTGATTAGGTTCAAAATTAAATGTATCTTGGCGTAAATTAGATAAAAGTTAAATAATAACTCTAGCCACAGTTTCTCAGATACAAATGTACAAAAGATTACTCTTAGGCGCATTATTTGCGGTAATTATATCACTGTCAACTGCTCCAGCCTTTGCTCAGTATATGGGACAAGGTGGAACAGGAGGAAGTGGCGAAGGTGGTGTATCATATCCAAAAATGTCTCTAGAAGATACATTAGAGCTTGCAAAACGAAAAGTTGAATATGCTGGTGACAACCCAGGTGCTGGTTCTGGCACTCCATACATGGATGCTGACGGTGTTCTTGGCGCATCTGCAATTGCAGCTGCTATATTCGGTGGTATCGCAGGAGCATTCTTCTTTAGAGGCAGAAGCGGTAAATACGCTGCTCAAGGTAGAGGATAAAACCTCAATATTCTTCTTTTATTATCCAATTCCTAGCGTATGCTGATCCCTTCTAATATAATAACGAGAAAAATGTTTATATCGACCTGATATGCTCGTTTTACTGATGATTCCTATATTCGGAACAATCTTGAGTATACTGTCTAGTTTAACAGGTCAATTAGGCCCAAACTATGATCCACTATTCTACGATGTTATGGTATACATCTTCGGAACTATCATGTTCACAATATTCCTTCTTGCATTGATTGCATATTGGGTACGTGTTCATGGCTGGGGATACAAAGACAATCGTGAAAGATGGGTTGATGAACTTGACAGACACTTTGAAAATGAGGGCATCGGCTTAATTCCAGATAATGGAAAATACTGGTAAACCTTCAATCTTTTCTCTTTTCTATTATTTTGATTTTATAATTCTGTATTATAGATCTGGTGGCATAAAGTCAGCATCTTTTGTATCGTCATATTCTTTTGAAGTAAATTCTGCTCTATAGTGATATCCATCCACCAGTAATTCATTTATGAAATTTGGAGACTCTGTTCCATTTACTATCATTCTAGAGTCTTCAAGTACCATGTCTCTTATTGGAAAGTCCCATGACCACAAAAAGTGACCAATCTCAAATGGATACTCTTCACTCCATTCGGCATAGATGGTTCCATCACTTGTCAATGTGTATAGTGATTTTTGACATCCATCCTCAAACCCAATATTGGCTGGTATATCTGCCCTATTGTTATCAACATAGAGCTCCAATGTTGCTGAAATAACAAACGGTGTATCTTTATCATTTATGCATACTTTGAGAGGATCATTCTGGCCTAGCTGACCTTGAATCAGGCTACTAGCAACACCTACTGAAATTGCAATTATTGCAGTCATTGCCAGAAATCTTAGTGTTTTCTTACGTTTTGCAGGATCACCCATACCAGGCCAATTCATGGCTAAAGTCATCTATTAGCGCATAAAGTCTTTTCTAAGCATCTGAAAAATCGTCAACAATCTCTAAAGTATCGAATTGGTCTTGGTGGTCTGCAGCATAAAATGTAATTGCATCTGAATCAATTTCTAGCCATTCAGATTCACCACAATATGGCAAGAAGTCTTCAACTCCAACATTTGGACCGGTCATTCGAACTAGAATTTTGTTGTTGATGTCTGGAATTTTAAATGGTAGTTTGAGGACTTTGCCTCTTCGTTCATTCTGTAAATTAATCGTATACTCATCGCCTCTAAACTCAACCTTACCCTTGAAATAACTTTCATGAATATCCATGTAGTTTATTTTGAAACTTATCCCCATAGACCATATTAGATCTTTGACCATAAAAGGAATTTCATTCTGAAAATTTTACGCCTAGAATCATGTTAAAAATTAAGTGTTGCTTAACTTTAATATTTTTTATTAAATAGGAAAATTAAGCAATAAACTCTACAGTAATCTATTAAATAAAATGAAAAATAGGTTTTGGGTTTAGATTACTTGCCATGGTCTTGTTGCAAATGTTATCACATAACCAACTGCAATGATAATAGACTGATATGCAATATTGGTATATGGAATTGGTTTGAGAATTGGTTCTCCTTCTACAACAACTGTTTGTCCAGGTCCAAGTCCAGGTCCTACTTTCTCAATGTTGAGTTGAGTATGAACGTGGTAAACACCAGGTTCTAGAGCACGTGCTGATAATTCGTAATCAACTACACTATTTCCAGGAATGCTGAAAACATTACCTGGTGGGTCTCTAGCCAACATTTCCCATCTGTTACCTGCATTTGTTGACTCTGAGAAGATTGATGACCATGCTCGTAGTGGTTTATCAACCAAACTGACAAATGAGCCTTGGAGAGTTACAACTTCACCGGTTTGTAGGGATTGTCTGTTGAAAGTCTCGTCTTCTATTCTGACGAAACGACTTTGCAATTGTGCCTGTACACCGTGGCCTTCTGCTGTTTGGATCATTGTTGCTATATTTGGTCCTAAACCGCCTAGGACTAGAACGGCTCCCAGTACAAATGCTATAGTTATTTTATCAACCATTGTATTACCTTAACTATAGTACAAGCGAAAAAAGAATGATATAAGTTTTAACTTGCATCACGATCTAATTCTATTTGTACCTAATGATTAACATCAATGATTATCATTGACCATGAATCGAAACTGGGGTATAATTATTCCAATTTTATAAAAATAAAATAGAATTTTGATATAAAATTATGTTAAAATATATAATATTTTTAAAAAAAATCTATTTTTCAGACCTCGTGGCTTATATCCGTAAGAATACATTACATTACTATGGCACAGATGCCCGCATTACTCCCAAAGGAAGTCGAAATCCAGAGACTAAAGAAAATCTGGTTAGTAGTCATTGCAATGGGATCAACAGCTGCATCCGTTGAAGTCGACAACTTTGTCGATGGTTCACTCCATCAGACTTCTATTAGAGACTCAGCATTTACTCCAGCACATTGGTGGTTATACTCTCACTTTGTAGCACTACCACTCGGTTGGGGATTTGTAGCAATCTATGATAGAAAAGTCCCAGTATTGAGAGGACCAAACAACTCTATGAACACAGGACTAAAGATGACTGTTCTAGGTTATCTAGCAACTATGTTTACAATTGGAGTTAACGAGATGTGGCACTTTTGGTTCGTCGAAGAAATCTTCGCAGTACCAAACCACTGGATGTTTAACATGGGAGTCGTAGTAGCCTTCATGGGTGCTCTAGCTTATGTAGTTAGAGTCTATGCAAGACTCGTTGAATTAGGTGCAGAAACACCTGGTGAAAACCCCTATGTTGCCGAAATGTACAAGATGGCCTTAGAAGGCAAATTGTACAGCAGATCCATACCATAATCAAGGTACGAATTCGTATCCTTTTTTCTTTTATTTCTCCTACTGAAAGTGATCGGTCTAGGCACGGGATTTAGGAAAGATTTAAAAAGATTCTGAAGAGTAGATATTCAATATGACTTTACCAAAAGGTTTTGGTTCAGGCGGAGGCGGATCAGGTTCTGCAGACGTCGAGAAAATGATTGGCCGTCGTGTAGAAAACATGACAGGCATGATTACAGCATCATTTATCGCAGCATGGCTAGCAACATTTGGTGGTACTGCAGCAGGATATTTTGTCTATCCTTGGGCATATCCAACTCCAAGTGGTCACTATGCATTTATCGTCCTGACCATAGTAGAAGCAATTGGTTATCTCTTCTGTGTCAAAGTAATGGAAGAGGGTACAAGAAAGAAGAGTAATGGTATAGTAGGCGGCGTATTAGGCGGCGTAACAATTGGTACCATTGCAATCGTAATGTTCGTAGGTCACTAACCAAAAACTGTCCTTTAGGACTTTTTCATTTTTCTATTCATTATACGCGTGGCGATCACGCGTATTTACCAAATTTTTATATACTCACTGTAGGGAGTAATTCTAATGGTCTGGCTTAGACGATGTACTCACTACTTATTCATAGTAGTAGTCGCAGTCAATTCAACTCTGCTAACAATTAACGCAGGAGACTACATCTTCTATACTGATTGGGCCTGGACATCGTTTGTAGTATTCTCAATATCTCAAACACTGATGCTTGCAGTAGGTGCATCTTATTATCTGACATTTACTGGAGTTCCAGGAACCGCAACGTATTATGCGCTAATTATGACAGTCTATACGTGGATTGCCAAAGGTGCATGGTTCGCTTTAGGTTACCCATATGACTTCATCGTTACACCAGTTTGGCTTCCGTCAGCAATGCTGCTGGATCTGGCATACTGGGCAACAAAGAAGAATAAGCACTCCTTGATACTGTTCGGCGGAGTCTTAGTTGGAATGTCGTTGCCACTATTCAACATGGTCAACTTGATCACGGTGGCAGATCCACTAGAGACTGCATTCAAGTATCCGAGACCAACGTTACCACCATACATGACACCGATAGAGCCGCAGGTAGGTAAGTTCTACAACAGCCCAGTTGCACTTGGTGCAGGTGCTGGAGCAGTACTATCAGTGACGTTCACAGCCTTAGGTTGTAAATTAACAACGTGGACATACAGATGGATGGCCGCTTGGTCAAAGTGGGACTAAAAACCCCCCAATTTCCTCTTTTCATTTTATTGAATACTATTAGGCTATGCCTTATTTCTCAAAATAGAATAGAAAAAGTAGTTAAATCTTCGAAAAACCAAGTTCCTATTTAACATATTTGCCAAAGATCAACTAAATCTTCACACTTTGTGAATCTAAGATCACTTGGCTAGAGAAAACCTCATTATGAAACTAATGAGCCTTGGCACAGGAATATCAGCAAATAGCAGTAGAACCAAAACCATTTGTAAAATGGGCTGGTGGAAAAAGACAGCTTTTACCAGAATTGGAGAAAAATTTTCCTAAACAATTTGGAACCTATTTTGAGCCATTTCTTGGAGGTGGGGCGGTACTATTTGATTTACTTCCAAAGAAGCCTAATCTCAAATGCAATGTTTCTGATTTGAATTCTGATCTGGTTTTAGCATATGTTACAATTAGGGATAAACTAGGACGATTAATTGAATCACTTGAAACCCATTCAAAAAACTATCACAAAAATTCTACTGGATATTATTATGAGGTAAGAAAACAAGAGCCAAAAAACCAAATTGAGAAAGTCTCACGATTATTATTTTTGAATAAAACCTGTTTTAATGGGTTATACCGTGTGAATAGTAAGGGTAAATTTAATGTCCCATTAGGCAGATATACAAATCCGAATATTGTGAATAAGCAAAATCTAACCACAGTAAGTAAATTTTTGCAGTCTGAAAAAATCAAGATTTCATGCAGGGATTTTGAGTCAGTTTTGAATGATGCCAAAAAAGGTGATTTTGTATATTTTGATCCACCATACCAACCAGTTAGCGATACAGCAAACTTCACAAGTTACACTCATCGAGATTTCACAGAAGATGACCTTCAGAGATTGGCTGATTTAGCACATCAGCTAAACTCCAAAGGTTGCTATGTATTACTATCAAATTCGAATACAAAAATAGTCAAAAAACTGTTCTCGTCCAAGAAATGGAAAGTTAAAGAAATTTCTGTAAACAGAGCGATCAATTCTAACTCACAGAAGAGAACTGGACACAAAGAAGTTTTAATAAAAAATTATTAAAGCTCCGAGCGGGATCTGAACCCACGACCTTTACATTACCAATGTAACGCTCTACCAGGCTGAGCTATCGGAGCATCAAAAATTGGTTAAATGGAATCCTTATAATTCTTGACTGAAAAATCGGAAACACCAAACGTTAAATTTCTCGCAAATTCTAAAAAGTCTAGTGGAGGGGTAGTCAAGCCTGGCCAAAGAAAGCAAATAATGCTTTTGGACACGCGGGACTTAAGATCATAAAAATGGGTGATCCCGTCTCTCAGGAGTTCGAGGGTTCGAATCCCTCCTCCTCCACTTTTTTTATTTAGAATGTCTTATTCCTTTAGAACTTAGTTTTTCATAAATCTCTGGAATGGACCAAGCATATCCAATACAATGACAGTCTTTTGCTTCACAGAGTTGGCAATATAGCTCTCCGCGTTGATAAACAACTTCGGCAATTCTATTTTGAATTTTATTTTTTATAATTACTCTATCATCTTCGATTGAAATTAATTCCAATTTTGGTGCATATTTTGCAAAAGTTTTGTCCTTTTGCATTTTATCCTCTAGCATGTAAGTTATGTATCCAGCAAAGCTGTTTACACCCTTCATTGTTAGTTTGTCTTTATTCTTTTCATATACATCATGGAATTTCTCATAAACTGATTCTGAAATAGTAATTGATTTGAATCCTGGTTTTGGCATTTTACCTTCTCTAACCGTACTTTAAAGTACTAAGTATATAATGTTTTTTTTGTAAAAATTATTGTATATGGGTAAACTATTAGACACTACAATTATCCTTTATACAATAGCAAGAAACTAGTGGAATATGGCCCGTGGTTATGATGATGTGGAAGTGAAAGGACGTCTAATTAGTTTACTAAGTGGTTCAAAGACAGGATTATCTGGAGTTGAAATTTCAGCACATCTTGGCATCAATCGTGTAACAATGACCAAGTTTCTCAATGTTTTTGCTGCTGAAGGAATAATAAAACAAAAAAATATTGGCAATCTAAATTTGTGGTTAGTCGAAGAGGGTACAGAACATCTAAAATTCCCAGATGATTATTTTAGAGTTCAAGAAAAATATTCAGAATTTCTAATACATGGTTCAGAATCAGCAATATACAACCTTATTCGAAACTGTATTAGTTCAAATGCAGATGTTACCAAACTTATGACCGAAGTTATAATTCCAACAATAACTCTGATTAATTTATTATTTGATGATGGCAAAATTGGAAAGTCTGAACAGCAGTTTATGAATGGAATTATTTCAAAATCAATTCAAACAATCAATTTAGGTAATTTTAATCAGGAATCTAAAAAAAATGTTATTGTATTATCCTCAGATACACAAAGTATCTTATATTCAGAAGCAGCCTCAGCTGCATTTCGTTCAGACGGCTGGAATGTATTTTCTTTAGGTGACATGTCTTCTGCAATTGATGTACTTTTTGATCTTGATCTAAAAAAAATGTTAACCAAGGTCTGGCAATCAAAACAAGAAATTATGATTATAGTTGTTTTTTCCTCATCTGAGGAGGGGTTGAAATTCTTCTCAGAATCATTTGATTCGATAAAAGGAAAAACAGAAAAAAACCTATTCTTGATTTTATCAGGTAAAGTAGGTAAGAAAGTAAAAATCAAATCTGATCTTCTAACTGAAAAACTAGAAGATATTATTCAATGGTCACAAACAAAATTTGAAAATCTTCAGGTTTAGAATACAAAGTGGGCCCGATGAGATTCGAACTCATGGCCTTTCGATTATCAGTCGAACGCTCTAGCCAAGCTGAGCTACGAGCCCTCGAAAATTTTCGAGGTTTTGGTCATTTAAGTTTGCTGTTCTTTCCACTTGATTGAACAACCAATTGAAGGATCAAAGTCTTTTTCAATTTTCTGCCCATTAAGGAATTTTTCAATGTTGTTAATCATCACTTTCTCAGTTACTTCTGCTTCTGGATTCATTGCATCATCAATACGTCCATGAAATACTAATTTCTTTTCTGAGTCAAATAGGAATGGGTCAGGTGTACAAACTGCACCATATTTCTTTGCAATATCTTGGGTTTCATCTACCAAATAATCAATTTGAAGACCTTTCTCTTCAGCAACATCTTTCATACTTTGAAAATCGTCATCTGGATATTTTACAGAATCATTGCTGTTAATACCTACAATTGATATATCATCTTTGAATCTGTTGTGTATCTCTTTGATTGCTTCAACTTTTGCTTTTACAAATGGACAATGATTGCACATGAAAATTACCAGTAATCCTTTTTTTGAATAATCATTAAGAGAATGCATCTCGTCATCAATTCCTTTAAGACTAAATTCTGGTGCACTATCTCCAGTTTTTAATGAAACAACTGATTCCATCTTTGCCATAAAAAAACCACTTTTTGTAGCAAATAAAAGGATTACAGATATTCTAAAAGACAACAATTAAACTCTCATAACAATTCAAGCAGTTAGTGGGCTTGTAGTTCAGACTGGTAGAATACTCGCCTTGCACGCGAGGGGTCCTGGGTTCAAATCCCAGCGAGTCCATTTCAATTCTCTTTATAAACAAGCATATCGATCTAGTTCGATTTTCGACTTTTGGGGTGGATTTAAATATCATAACTATGGCAAAAATAAACATGGCAGGTTATGAAGCCTCAATAGCAGTTTGGATTCCACTTATTGTTGGACTAGCACCAGGTTTGGTTTACTGGTTTGCAATTACTGGAATGCGAAAAAGAAGATAATCATCATCTTCAAACAAACTCTTTTTACTTATTTTATAATTTTTCATACTAGTATAGTTAAGATATTGTAATTAATCATAAATGATATTGATTATCATGGATAAACATTTGAGAGCAAATTACTTTTTTCTCATTCTCTTGGTAATAATAATTTCAGTTCCAACATTCCAAAGTTTTGGGCAAATTCAGACAGATGTTGGTGACGGAGTTTTTTTTGTTAACACTCACCCATATAGTTACAAAGATGAAAATGGATTCACAGTTGTTCTCGGTGAAATCTTTAACAAGCATAGTTTTCCTATTTCAGACATCAAAATTTTGGTGAATTTTTATGGTGATATATCAGAAGAACCAATTGATTCTGTCATAGGCAATACAATTTTGGACACAATACCTGCACAAGGAAATTCGCCATTTTTACTAAAATCCCCAATGCCAAATTCTTCAATTTCAAAAGTTGGCGTGACATTATTAGGTTTTGATTCTGCCCCTGCCAAACAAACATCATTGTCATTAGAGACAGATTCACTTGAAATAGGCAAATCGCTTAATTTTTCAGGTCAGATAACTAATAATGGGAATAATGACGCAACAAATATCAAAATACATTTGATATCTAATGATATTTTTGTTCCACCTAGAGTTGTTAACATTACTAGTATAACTTTGGATGAACCTCTTAGTTCTGGAGATACACAAAAATTCTCTATTAATGGTATTTTAAATTCTAAAGCATTTGTTCATTATGTAATAGCTGAATCAGATGAGACTTTATCACAAGTTGAAGTCATTGATGAGAACAAAATTATTTCACGAAATAAGATTATTTCAATAAATGATGTAGCAGCGATAAATATCAAACAGGATGACTCGATAATTTCTAGTCCAATTAGAATTGAGGCACAAATTTTAATGCAAGAATTCACATCACTACAATTCCAAGAATCTTACACATTTTATGTTCAAATTAAAGATGCAGAATCTGGACTAGTGGAATTTATTTCCTCATCCAGTGCAATTCTTTATGAAAACTCACCTGAAAATCCTAGTATAATTTGGCTTCCAGACAAGGATGGACTATTTTTTATTGAAACCTATCTGTGGGACAAGAATGATGTTGTCTTAGCATCTCCAGGTGAGATTTTGCTTGTACATGTAAGCACCGAGTAGTTTATCTTAAAATAAATTCTAGTTATAATATGCAGTATGAAGTAGTTGCTTTAGGTGGAACATTTGATATTATTCATGTTGGTCATATTGCACTTCTAAAGGAAGGATTCTCAATTTCAAAAAAAGTAATTGTTGGATTAACTTCAGATGAATTTGCATTAAAAAATGGCAAAAAACTGGAAAACAATTACGAAAAACGACACACATTTCTAAAATCACTAATTGAAGAAAAATTTCCAGATTCTAAATACGAAATTGCAAAATTAGAAAATGATTTTGGACCTGCAGTAATAGAAGGAAATGTTGAAGCATTGATTGTAAGTACTGAAACGCAGCAAAAAGGTGATATTCTGAATAGACTTAGAGCTGAGAAAAACCTTCAACCCGTCAAAATTATCTCTGTACCTATGGTCCTAGCTGAAGATGGTAATCGTATTTCTACTACTAGAATAAGAGATATGGAGATTGATTTTAATGGAAAGTTACGTTAATTGACTAATAACTTGCCTATGTTTGAGTAATTGTAATAAAACAAAAATTTTTGACAATTTTTCGTGTCTGTAACATCTCAGCTTATGAAGAAACTAAATAATGATATTATTAATTTACAAAAAGGATTACATCCTGATCATCTATCATTTTGGTATCAAAAAATTATACTTGACACTAAAGAAATGGCTCCACCATGGTTACAGGATAAAATCAAAGTTAATCAAGATGAACTATTACCAATGAAATTTAATCTTGATGTTTCAAAAAGAGCAGTTAGATATTTTATGATATCTATCGATAATAACCTGCAAAAAATGCCTTATACCACACAAATGTATTTCCTAAAAGTTCAAGATATTATGACTCTTGAAATGAACAAGGCTTTAGTCTAATCATTCTTTAAAAATTTCTACTTTATCTTCATTAGTAGTAATATCAATAATTTTCTGTTCTTTTTCAATAATTGATTGAATAAAGTCAGTAAATAATTCTACTTGAGTTTTATTTTTTAATAATATACTATGAGCTGATTTATCTTTGATTGAAAAAACTACTTCATTATCAAAAATATCTATGATTTCAGTGATAAATGTCTCGTTACCATTTTTAACATAAATTAAACTTGCAAGCTTCTGAGCTTCATATTTATCCTGACAGGTAATTTTTGTTTTAATCAATCTCTCATCAGATAGTCATCTATATTTTTTCTTGCTTCTTCTCTTTTTTCCTGATGAACAGATAAGAATGAATTAATTTTTTCAATGAGAATTCCTTTTAATTCGCCTGTCAGCATATTTCCTGATTTATAATCCTCATAAATCTTTTTTAATTTATTGTCATCAGGTTCAAAGAAAATTCTAAGATATTGATATGACACATCAATATCTGGATTTCCTCCAATTTTTCTATGTTCATCAATGTCTGGCTGACCACCAGAGAATGCATATTTGTTAATTTTCTTTTTTACTTGTTCAGGTGAATCTGTTGTATAGATAGTACTCTTTTCATCCGATGCAGACATCTTCCCACCAGGACCTAGTAGTGAAGGAATCATTATGTTATGAATAAGGGCTGGTTTGAATTTGTTAATTTTTGGCGCAATATCTCTTGTAATTCTAAAGTGTGGATCTTGGTCTACACCTAGTGGAATCAAAACTGGTTTATCTTCTATAAAACATGGTGCTGATTGCAATGATGTGTAAAAAATCATTCCTAAGTTTGTGTCATTAGTAAATCCAAAAACAGCCTTTGTATTTGAGAAATTTACTTTTTTTGCAACTTCTGCAGCAATAGGATATAGTGATTTTATGTTCTTTGTGTCTATAATGATCTTTGTTTTTTTTGGATTGAAACCTAAGGCAATGAAATCTAATGCGTTTTCCAATGCAAAACCACTCGTTTGTTCTAGTGATAGTTCTTGCTTTGAAAAGAATTTTTCGTCATCGGTTAATTGGAAGTACATATTAACATTGAATTTATCCTGAAGCCATTTTGCAAAAACCCATGGAACTAAATGACCTATGTGTGTATGCCCAGAAGGTCCACGCCCTGTATACAAAAAGAATTCTTTACCTTTTTCGTGATTATCTAGTATTAAATTTAGATCCCTATGTGAAAAAAATATGCCTCTTCTTAACATAAAATGATCTTCACCTGTGGTTTTTTGCAGTTTTGCGAGTATCGCATTTGAGATCTTTTGTGTCCCAAATTGCTTGATTAGTTTGTCATAGTCTATGTCACCTTCAACATGCCATGGTGTAACAACAAATTCATCTGATGACATTCAAGTTTGACTTATGTTAATCTTTAAAAAGTCTTTTTAACACGTTGTACTGTTGTCACAGGTTCTACATGATATAGAAAAAAAAATTATTGATTCATTACAAAAGAAATCAGATCAAACGCCGGAACAACTTTCCGAATCCACCGAATTATCAATTGATCAGATAAGACGTGGAATTGAGTGGTTGCGCCTGAAGGAATTTGCTAAAGTCAACGAGTCATCAAGAGTCACAATCTCACTAGGGAAAAATGGAATAGACTCCTTCAAGAATGGTTTGCCAGAGAGAAAATTAATGGACCTCATAAAAGATGGTTCTAAATCATTTGAACAAGTTAGAGAAACTCTGTCAGGTGCTGGGTTTAATGCAGCAATTGCAAATGCTAAAAAAAATGGTTGGGTAAAAATTGAGAAAACTGATTCAGGCTCAACAATATCAACAAAGGAAAAACCTGTAGAAACACCAGAAGAAAAATTAATTTCATTAATTGCTGATAAATCAATTCCAGAGGAACAAATTGAGAATAAACTTGCGCTCAAATTTTTACTTCAAAGACCAGATTATGTCATACAAAATACCGAAAAATCAAAAACAATTTCATTAACAGAAAAAGCATTACAAATTGACACTTCGCTATCTGATGCAGGTGCAATTGATGTGGAGGCAGATGCTGCACTAGTATATGCTGCAAGAACGCATCCACTAAAAGATACAATTGATGAGATACGAGAGATTTTTGTAAAGTTGGGCTTCTCGGAAATTCAAGGTACTTTAACACAATCAAGTTTTTGGAATTTTGATGCATTGTTCACGCCACAAGATCATCCTGCACGAGAATTACAAGATACGTTTTACATAGAAAATCAAAAGTCTGAAAAACATGCAACGCCAACACAAATCAAACAGGTTTCAAAATCACATTCACAAAATTGGCATTATGATTGGAAACTTTCAGAATCTCAGAAAATGGTTTTGAGAACACATACAACTTGTGTGACAATAAAGTATCTAGCTGAACAAAAACCAGACGAGGCAAGAATATTCTCATTAGGTCGTGTTTTTAGAAATGAAAAGGTTAGTTACAAACATCTTGTTGAGTTTAATCAGATTGAAGGAATTGTAATTGGAAATAATACAACATTAAGAGATTTGATGGGTATACAAAAAGAATTCTACAAACAACTTGGTCTTACAAAAATTAAATTCTGGCCAACATTCTTTCCATACACTGAGCCATCCTTACAGACAATGGTCTACAATGAAAAATTAGGAAAATGGATTGAATTATTTGGAATGGGTATTTTTCGACCTGAAGTTACAAAACCTCTTGGTATAGACAAACCTGTTTTAGCTTGGGGCGGTGGAATTGAAAGAATTGCAATGTTAAAGTATGAACTAAATGATGTAAGAGAATTTTATAATAACAATTTGAATTGGTTGAGGACTGTATAACATGCCAGTAGTAGAATTAAATCTTAACAGAATTAAAAAACTAGTTTCTGGTAACGTTACAAAGAAAAAAATTATTGATGTATTACCATTTCTTGGATTAGATATTGAATCACAAGATGGTGATGAAATTAGAATCGAATATAGTCCAAACCGTCCAGATTACTCTACTGATTTTGGAATAGCATTAGGATTACAGGGTCTTTTAGCAGTCAAGAAAGGTGTTCAGAAAGTTAATATCAAAAAAACAGGAAAATATGAAATCAATGTAGATTCATCTGTTAATAAAATAAGACCGTTTGTTACTGGAATAGTTGCAAAAAATGGTACAATTGATGATCAGACAATTAAACAATTAATGAATATGCAAGAAGATCTACATTTTGGCATAGGTCGGAAACGAAAAAAATCCTCAATCGGTCTTCATGATCTTGATAAAATATTGCTTCCATTAACATACACCACAACAACTCGTGACAAAAGTTTCATTCCATTAAATGAAACTAAAGAAAAATCTATTTCTGACATACTATCAGAAACAGATGTTGGTCAGAATTATGGATGGGTTCTGGGTGATTCAAAAAATGTTCCAATAATAATAGATAGTGAAGGAAACACAGTATCATTTCCACCTATAATTAATGCTGCACTAACAACTGTAACTACAAAAACAAAAAATATTCTTGTTGAAGTTACAAGTATTGAAAAAGATGCAGCAGAAGACATGCTTTCAGTTGTTTCTAGCATACTCCAAATGGCAGGATTTCAAATTTTTGAGTTAAAAATTTCTGGTGGAAAAAATTCAACTCCAAAATTAAATGAACGAAATATTATTTACGATCCAAAACTTACTTCTGAAATACTTGGGATAGAAATGAGCCCATCTAATATGGTAACTTGCCTAAAAAAATGTAGATTAGATGCTATCATAAAAGGTAAAAAAATCACATGTGTAATTCCTAGATACAGATTTGATATTTTTGGACCTATGGATTTAGTTGAAGAAATAGCCCTAGGATATGGAATTGAAAACCTTGAACCAAAACTTTCCCCCTCAACAACTATTGGACAAAAAGATAATGTGACAATTAAAACAAGTGTTATAACTAAAACAGCTGTTGGACTTGGATTGCTTGAGGTAGTTAATTCTAGTCTTACAAGCAAAAAAAATCTATATGAATTAACAAAAAGAGATTCATCTCAAATGATTTCTGTTTTGGATTCAAAAAGTCAAGAGCATACAATTCTTCGTGATTCATTATTGTCAGGATTATTAGAAAATTTATCAAAAAATATTCATGAAACATACCCACAAAAATTATTTGAAACTGGGGTGATATTTACAAAAGGAAAACCAATTGGTGAATCTATTAATCTTGCAGTGGTAATGGCACACAAGGATACAAATTTCTCTGAAATCAAAGCTATTCTACAATCTATTCTTAGAACCCAATTCAAAATAGAGTGTAAAACAAAATCATCTTCAGAAAGTCAGGAATTATTTGTTAAAGGAAAATATGCTGATGTCTATGTAAATGAGAAAAAAATTGGTAAGATAGGTGAAATATCCAACGAAATTCTAGATAATTTTAGAATTAGAACATCAGTCGTGGGTTTTGAGATTAATTTATCTGGATTAATATTTGACTAATTAGAAAAAATTTTGCCCAATAGAGCAAGCATACAGACGGATTAGGATGACGAGATCGTAATGATTACAATGATTTCTAATTCACCCAGGTATGCCACATTGTGGGCAACCCCGGTTTCAGAGCAAAAAAGAGGCATTGGCTAATTCCAATGATTTTTTGTGAGTCAGAACCGGGGGACATTCATTAAAATTCTAAATCTATATTGATCATATTATTTCCAAGTAATATAATGAATTACTGGTTAGCAAAACAGGAACCAAGTGGACCACGTGGTTACAATATTTTGCAATTGCAAAAAGATAAAAAAACAATGTGGGACGGAGTTCACAATAATCTTGCACTAAAACATATTAGAAATATGAAAAAAGGTGATCTGATATTTTTTTACCATACAGGTGACGAAAGACAAGTGGTTGGTATAATGTCTGTAATATCAAATCCTTATCCAAATCCAGAAGAAGAAAATAAAAGATTTGTTGTAGTTGATGTTAAATTTAAGAAATTGTTGAAAACCCCTGTAACTCTAGATACAATAAAAAAACAAAAAAAATTCAAAGATTGGGAATTATTACGAATTTCTCGGCTCTCAGTGATGCCTGTTCCAAAAATAATTTGGGACAATATTATAAAGATGTCTCAAAAATAATTGTGTTACAATAGGATACTTGATATACCATGATTGTGTACCAATGACATGGCAACAGCATATGTCCTGATAAATTGTGAACTTGGTTCTGAAGAAGCAATAATTTCTCAACTAAAAACTTTAGAAGGAATTATTGAGGTTCATGGAACATTTGGGGCTTACGACATTCTAGCAAAGATCGAATCTTCTACAGTTGAAGCATTACGAGAGACAATAACATGGAAAATTCGTAAAATAGAAAAGATAAGATCTACTCTAACCCTTATGGGCATAGAGGGTCAAACATAAACAGACATTATTTTATTAAGAAATGCTTCTACACTTTATTTTTGTCATAAAAGAAGAAGAACTTGATGAAAGAAAAGAAGAATTTGAATATGTAAAACAAATGGCAAAATTTTTTCAAACTTGGATTAAAGAAAAATTTTCGAAGGATTTTGAGATAAAATGTGATGAAATGATAACACATCCACGCAGTATTTTACAAAAATTAGATACACATGTTCTATTGAGGGATCATAGAGAGCGTGGTCAAGAAACTTATCACTTTTATCTAACACATTTTCGTCCAATATGGACTGATTGTGCTGGATGTGAAGGTTTTCATTCTGAAAATTTTGGTATGGCATTATGGCAAAAACCAAAAATTAAAAATGATACATTGTTTTTGGCAGAAAAAAATTGCACTGTAGTTTCACATGAAATATGTCATGAAATGTTAAGAGTAAAGAAATACAAACGCTATATTGAAGATGTGCATGATGTATGGACACAACATTTATTCAATAATTTGCCCTTTGAACAATTTGATAATTCATTCTTAAAAACAGATGATAAACCAAAATTTTTAGCAATAGACACTTCAAGTTTTACATAATTTTTGTATAAAATAATTTTAATAATATTTTAACACTTTGTGACAAAATATATTCTATTTTCAAAATTTGCAGTTTTAAATTCTAGTTTATTCTCTGGATCTTGGTTTCTTGATTTACTAAGATTTTCTAATTCAACAAGTGCATCACCTTTGAATCCAACAGACGAACCATAAATTGCATCTGTTAACTGTGTTCCATGATCACCTTTTTTGATATCGTCAGAAATTCCATAAAATTTTGTTACATCCTTTTTATTAACTGCATTACCTACTGGCTTGTTAAAGGCTATTGCAATATACATTCCATTACTTTTTACAGCTACTGGGACTTTATGATTTTGACCTGATTTACCGGGTATTGTTTCATTAATCATTACTTCACATTTATGATACATACTAGAAACATATGCAAAGAATCTGTATTGCGTAAATTTACCTTTTTTATCTTCCTCACAGTCAACAAAAACCCTATTCAATAATTCCAGTGCGTCGTCATTCATGCTTTGTAATCTATCATCAATTCTACCTCTTTCTAATAATTCAGAATTGGTATCTTTTGCGACCAGTTTAAGTATGAAATCTGGCAAGTTGTAATTTTTTAATGCTGTTACATATGCACCAGCTTGTGACATTCCAAAACTAGGAAAGCCTTTTTTTACCATCTAGATAGCACCATAATTTTTTTCATAGGAAATTAAAGATAAAATCAACATAGGGCATTAGCGTTTTTGTCTTATAACTGTATGCGAAAATTTTGTGTTCTTTTTCGAATTACCGTTTATAAAGTTAAAATTTCAACTTACTGTATTGGAAAAAATAAAAATTGAAACAACATCTGAAATGGTTGAAAAAATTTATAAAAAATCAAGAGAGAATATTAAAAAATTTCGAACTACTTTAAACCGTCCTTTAACTCTAACTGAGAAAATCCTTGCAGGTCATTTGGAAGATGAGTTTCTTGAAAAAAATCTTGATGAAAAAATAAATTATGTCTTTTTAAAACCTGATCGTGTAGCACTTCAAGATGTTACAGGACAAATGGTTATGTTACAATTTATGCAAGCTGGTTTGAATTCTGTTTCACTACCAACAACAGTTCATTGTGATCATCTTATTCAAGCTAGAACTGAAGGTAAGTCTGATACTAAATTAGCAATATATGAAAATAACGAGGTCTACAAATTTCTCGAAACTGCATCAAGAAAATATGGTGTTGGTTTTTGGAATCCAGGTGCAGGAATAATTCATCAAGTTGTTTTAGAAAATTATGCCTTTCCTGGCGGCTTAATGATTGGTACTGATTCACATACTCCTAATGCTGGTGGATTAGGAATGATAGCTGTAGGTGTTGGTGGTGTAGATGCTGCTGAAACAATGGCTGGAATGCCATGGGAATTACTCTATCCAAAAAGAATTGGTGTTTTTCTTAAAGGTCAAATGAGTGGATGGACTGCACCAAAAGATGTTATCTTGTATGTTGCAGGAAAACTTTCAGTATCTGGAGGAACTAATTCAATTATTGAATATTTTGGACCTGGTACACAATCAATTAGTTGCACTGGAAAAGCAACAATAACTAATATGGGTGCTGAGATTGGTGCAACATGTTCTATTTTTCCATATGACAAACGAATGGAAACATATCTAAAATCAACTAATAGGGAGAATATTGCAGAACTTGCAAATATGTATACAGAATTACTTCAAGCCGACCCTGAAATTGAAAAAAATCCAGAGAAGTTTTTTGATAAGGTTATTGAAATTGATTTATCTACGCTTGAGCCACATGTAGTTGGACCCCATACTCCTGATTTAGCAAGACCAATATCAAAACTGTCTGATGAAGTTACTACTAATGATTACATTGATAACATATCTGTCGCATTGATTGGAAGTTGCACAAATTCATCGTATGAGGATATGTCCAGATCATCTAGTGTTGCAAAGCAAGCTGAATCTCATGGGATAAAAGCAAAAATTCCATTATTAGTTACACCTGGTTCTGAACAGATTCGCTCAACCATTGAACGTGATGGTCAAATTGAAACTCTAAAATCAATAGGTGCAACAGTATTGGCAAATGCATGTGGTCCTTGTATTGGACAATGGCATAGACCAGAACTCAGAGATGGGCAAAAAAATTCTATTGTTACATCATTTAATAGAAATTTTCCCGGTCGTAATGACGGAAAACGCGATACTATGAACTTTATTGCAAGTCCAGAAATTGTTACTGCATTTGCATTAGGAGGAAGTTTATCCTTTAACCCATTGAAAGATTCACTTGAGACAGACGATGGCAAGAAAATTACGCTATCACCACCACCAATTGCACCAGAAGTACCTGAGAAAGGATTTGTTGTAGCAAAAGATGTCTATATTCCTCCATCTGAAAAACCAGAAGACGTAGAAGTTGTTATCGATCCAAATAGTGACAGATTACAAAAACTTGAACCATTCAAACCATGGAATGGGGATGATTTTACTGAACTATCATTAATGATCAAGGCAAAAGGAAAATGTACCACTGATCATATTTCCCCTGCTGGTCCATGGCTTAGACTCCGTGGTCATCTTGATAAGCTAAGTGATAACTTGCTGTTGGGTGCAGTTAATGCATTTTCCAGTGATGTTGGAAAAACAAAAAATATGTTAACAAATGAGATAGAAAATTGCGCCGAAATTGCCAGAAAATACAAAAAAGAAAATATCAGTTGGCTTATAGTTGGAGATACCAATTATGGTGAAGGAAGTAGTCGTGAACATGCTGCAATGACTCCTAGATTTTTAGGCTGTGTAGTTGTAATTGCAAAATCCTTTGCAAGAATCCATGAAACCAATTTAAAAAAGCAAGGAATTCTTGCATTAACATTCGATGATGTAGATGATTATGAAAAAATCAATGAAGATGATAAAATAAGTATTACTGGATTAGAAAATTTTGTAGAGAACTCAGTTGTTACATGTGAATTGAAACATACTGATGGTAAATCTGAAAAAATCTCTTTAAGGCATTCATATAATTCCTCACAGATTGAGTGGTTTAAAGCTGGCTCTGCTTTGAATGTGTTAAAGAATCGAAAAAAATAACGTGGGGCCGATCGGAATTGAACCGACGACCTACGGGTTACTGCAGCTCCAAACTCACATCATCTTTTCGATCAGTAGTTTGAATTAACCTCTGGAGCCCTTAGCGGTGAACTTCGTAGTCACTGTCGCCCTACCAGGCTAGGCTACGACCCCACAAGTAATTAATTATCAAGCTTGAATTTTAACTATTACCAAGATTTATTGCACTACGTGACTATTTGTAACTAAATGGTAAAGCCTGTTTTAATTATCGCTGGTACAATTCCTGTAATCTTTGCAATTCTTTTAATCATTCCACTCACAAATCCTGAGATTCCAATTACTGCTATTGATCCAAATGATGTTGTTGAAATAGAATTTACAAAACATCATTTAACATCAGTTTCATTTGGGATAACTGAAAGACTAGGTGCACAGCAAACTGAAATCCTTGTTATAAAAAATGATGGGGAATTACAATATACATTGGTTAATGAAGGATCGCCATCAACAGAAAAAATCTCCGAGATTGATTCTGATAAAAAAACAAAATTAATTGCGATGATTAAAGAAACTGGTTTTATGGCAATACCTTTTGATTCATTTGTGATAAAAGATGAAATAAGTGATTTTGTAAAATATGGTGTAAAAATAACATATAACGAAAAAATCAATCAGTTATTTTGGCCTGAACAGGAGGCTACAGACCAATTAATACCTCCAATTATCACTGAAGTAGAAATTGAACTTGAATCTATTCTTGACAGTATAAGAGAATAAATATTCAGTGAACATAGTATTGTTATGATTCCACTTTCTGGTGATATTCCAAATTCTAAAGGTGAAATTAAGGAAGCAAACGAAATGACTTCGATTTCCAGAGGGACATCCACATTGAAACGGGGTTTTGCACACATGTTAAAAAATGGCGTTGTAATGGATGTTACAACTGTAGAACAAGCTCTAATTGCTGAAGAAGCAGGTGCAGTTTCAGTTATGGTTTTAGACAAACTACCATCGGATGTAAGAAAAGCAGGTGGTGTAGCAAGGACAGCAAGCATTAGAATTATTCAAGAAATTATGGACAATGTTACAATACCTGTAATGGCAAAATGCAGAATCGGTCATGTTTATGAAGCAAATGTACTTGCTGAAACCAATGTAGATATGATTGATGAATCAGAAGTACTTACTCCTGCTGATGAATACCATCACATTTGGAAATGGGATTATACAACACCATTTGTTAATGGTGCACGTTCACTTGGTGAAGCATTAAGACGTGTTGAAGAAGGTGCTGCCATGATTAGAACCAAAGGAGAACCTGGTACA
The DNA here is from genome assembly GCA_022450565.1 of Candidatus Nitrosopelagicus sp. Classification (GTDB taxonomy): domain Archaea; phylum Thermoproteota; class Nitrososphaeria; order Nitrososphaerales; family Nitrosopumilaceae; genus Nitrosopelagicus. Next base: position 34,998 of record JAKUOP010000014.1, read on the forward strand.
GGAAATGTTGCTGAAGCAATTACTCATATCAAAAAAGTTAACGATGAACTTCGTGCGATAAAGAGTATTTACGATTCAGGTGATAAACAAGATCTAGTGAAAATGGCCAGAGAACTAAAAGTTTCTTACAGTCTTGTTGAAGAGACAGCAAAAATTGGTCGTCTTCCAGTTGTAAATTTTGCTGCTGGTGGAATTGCAACACCAGCTGATGCTGCTTACTTGATGTCATTAGGTTGTGATGGTATTTTTGTTGGTTCAGGAATTTTCAAAGCAGAAGATGCAAAAGAAAGAGCAAGAGCAGTTGTTCTTGCAACAACATTCTGGGAGGAACCTGACAAGGTAAAAGAAGCACAAAAAATGATTGATGAGCGCCAATCAATACTTGGGCTTGACGTTAAAGACCTAGAATTGAAAATGCAAGAACGTGGTGGTTCAGCATGACATTAAACATTGGCGTGTTGGCAATACAAGGTGATGTAACTGAGAATTTTCTTTCAGTAATGGCATCATTAAATGAATTAGGTATTGACGCTGCAGTAAGTCAAGTTAAAACTGCTGAGCAAATTTCCAAATTAGATGGTCTAATTATTCCAGGTGGAGAAAGTACAATGATTGGTCAGATGTCATTAGTTAATGGAGCATTAAAAACTATCAAAGAAAAAATTGAGTCTGGAATGCCAGTATTTGGTATATGTGCAGGTATGATTCTACTTTCAAAGAATTCTAAGGATAGAGTAGTTGGTGATGTTGAACAGCCATTGCTTGATTTACTTGATGTTAAGATAGAGAGGAACTCTTTTGGAAGACAAAAAGACTCATTTGAAGCTGAAATTTCCATTGAGCCAATAGGAATATCTTCATTTAATGGAGTTTTCATACGTGCACCATCTGTTTCAGAAGTTGGAAAAGATGTTCAAATTCTAGCAAAATTTGAGGAAAAAATTGTGTCTGTCAAACAGGGAAATATTATTGCAACAGCATTTCATCCTGAATTAACAAGAGATATTTCTTTACACAAATCTTTTGTGCAAATGGTAAAAGACTCAAAACCTTAATCTGTTTTTAGATTATGCATTGCCACTAAATCTTTCTTAAACTGCTGCAAGTTTTCTGGAACATTAATCTCAATTGGATCCTTAAGTGACAGATTTTTCTCCTTTTTATCATTCCAAACTTTAGAATTGAATTCAATTACATTCTGTGTAAATTGTGAAAAATCTTCTACATTTTCAGTTTCAGGAATTTTTTCTTTGTGAACACTATTTTCTGAATAAAGTGTTTGCCACAGATGCTCTGTAATAAATGGTGTAATTGGTGCTAAAAGTTTTAGAATTGTTGATAAAACCTTGTGTAAAGTGTAGATTGCAGCATCTCTTTCGTTATCCTCGAATCCTATTCCATATGCTCTAGCTTTTACCATCTCAATATAGTGTGCCGCAAAAATATTCCATGTGAATTCTCTTAGTGCAATTGCTGGTATAAAGAAATTGTATTGGGAGTAACCCTCTTTGCATTCTAAAATTAATTTATCTAGCTCAGATAGTATCCATTTGTCAGTACTAGTAAGATTTGCAGAATTAATTACTGGAAAACTAGAAAGAAATCTTGATACATTCCATAGTTTGCTTAGAAATTTTTTTGTCGATTCAATTTTTTGTTCAGAACATCTAAAATCATAACCGTGATTGATTTCGCTTGCACTCCAAAATCGAAAAGTGTCAGCGCCTGATTTTTGAATAATAGGTAATGGATCTAATGCGTTGCCCTTACTTTTACTCATCTTCATTCCTTTTTCATCTAATCCATAACCCATGATCCATGCTTCAGACCATGGTTTTTTGCCTGTTAATTCTTCACATCGTAAAAGTGTATAGTACAACCAAGTTCTTACAATATCTTTTGCCTGTGGTCTAATGCCTGTTGGATATGTTTTTTTGAAAAATTCATTATCTACATTAAACTTTGTAATGAATAATGGTGACACACTTGAATCCATCCATGTATCAAATGTTCTTTCTTCACCGATAAATTCTGTTTTACCACATTTTTCACATTCATCAGCAGGACATTCATCTTTCCATGGTCGATAATATTTTCCAGGTTCAGGAACAAACGCTTCTGAACAATTCTTACAATACCAAATTGGAATTTCTGTTCCATAATATCTTCTTCTTGAAATAGGCCAGTCAATTGAAATGGAGTCAAGCCAATTCATTAGAATTTGTTTGTGCATTTCAGGATAGAATTTGATTTCAGTTCCAGCACGCTTCATTTCTTCGACAGAATCTTTTTGTTTCAGATAATATTCTTCCATTGGAATAATCTCAATTGGAGTTTTACTCCTTTCAGATAATGGTGTTCTATGAGAAGTATCTTCGATTTTTTCCACAAATTCGGCGTTTTCCAAATCTTCGATAATCTTTTGTCGTGCCTGTTTTGGTTTTAGACCCTCATAATCTCCTGCAGCTTTTGTCATTCTACCATCAAGCCCGATTGCCACAACTTCGTCTAATTGTAATTCACGGAATAGCGCTACGTCGTTTTGATCACCATAACTACATACCATAACAGCTCCTGAACCAAATTCCATTTTTGCCGAATGATGAGGTTTAATCTCCACTTCACTATTTGTTAATGGTACAATCAATTTTTTTCCAATCAGTTCTGAATATCTAGAATCATCTGGATGTACAATTACAGTTTTACATGCACAAAGTAATTCAGGTCTGGTACTTGCAATGACAATTTTATCAGATGAATCTTTAATGAAAAATTTCATGTAAACTAATTTTGTTGGTATTTCATCATATACAATTTCAGCATCTGCAATTGTTGTTCCAGATACCCAATCATAATTATTTGGTCTTGTTGCAAGATAGATAATTCCTTTTTTCCAAAGTTCAATGAATGTAGATTGTGTAAATTTTCTATACTCATCACTATCTGTTCTGTAATAATTTTTAAAGTCACCACTTATTCCAAGACTCTTCATTATCAGAATCATTTCATTTTCCAAATCATCTAATGCATTTTTACATAACTCAAGAAACTCTCCTCTTTCAGTTTCGCGCATTCTTATATTGTGTTTTTTTTCTGTATACAGCTCAACAGGCAATCCGTTTCTATCTATGCCTATTGGGAAATACACATTTTTTCCAGACATTCTTGCGGTTCTTGCAATCATATCTATCTGAGCATAGTGTGATGCTGCACCAATATGCCATGGTCTTCCAGAAGGATAAGGNGGTGGTGTATCTATTGTATAATTAGAATCATGAATAACAAAATCATTTATCCCTGTATCTTCCCATTTTTTTAAAATTTTTTCTTCAAGAACTGGCTCCCATGCTTTTTCACTAATCTTTGGTTCCATATCTAAAACTTTGATCTTTGTCTATAAATCTCTAAAGTGATGGAATAACTGGTATCTTATCAAAATATTTTGCAAGATTGACATCATTCTCAGTAATTCCACCTGCATCATGTGTCATAAGATCAATTACAAGTTTGTTGTAGACGTTAAACCACTCTGGGTGATGATTCATCTTTTCAATCTCAGTGACTGCAATAGTCATAAATTGCCATGCCTCATTAAAGCCGGCAAATTCAATCTCTTTGTGTAATTTGCCGTTTACTACAGTCCAACCATTCAATTCTTTTAGATTCTCTTGAATTTCTCCATCTGAAAGTTTTTCCATATTCTGTGGATATCTATGAACAATAATAAATTATGCAATTCAGTTTCCAAAACCATGAATCAATTACTTGATGAAATCCAGCGTTCTATCAAAACTAGTGTATTAGATAATTCTGTTGGTGTTGCCTTTTCAGGAGGAGTAGACAGTACTCTTGTTGCAAAATTATTACATGATGCCGGATATGACATACAACTTCTCACAATTGGTTTTCATGACTCACATGACATTAATTTTGCAAAAGAAGTTAATGAATTTCTAAAATTCAAACATAATATTTTAGAAATAGAACCTGAATCTTTTCAAGAAACAAGTGAAAAAATTCATGATATAATTAAAACAGATAATCTATCTTGGAATGAGAATTCTATTGCATTTTACTATGTATCAAAATTAGCAAAAAATCTAGGTATTTCTACAGTTATAACTGCAAATGGAATTGATGAATTATTTTGTGGTTATAATTCATATCGTGAAGCCATTAGTATTAGTGAGAATGAAGTTCAAAAAATGATGGATTTAAAATTGAAAAACGAAAAGGAAATGATGATTGCAGTAAACAATGTATCTTCAGAGTTTGGAGTTACTATTGTTCAACCACTGCTAACTGACTCCTTCATAGATTTTGCAAAAACCATTCCAATAAGTAAAAAAATACATGGAGCTGATGATTTATTACGTAAACATGTTATACGTGAACTTGCAATAGAATGCAATGTACCTAAGATTTCTGCATATAAACAGAAAAAAGCACTGCAGTATGGAACTCAGATACACAAGTCACTATTAAAATCTAGAAAAACTTCTTAGAATACAATTTGACATGCTTGTTTACATTATCAATAATTGTTAGTGATGCTCCAAGATGGTTTTCTGCAACAAATATTGATTTTATTTCTTTATTTGTAAGGACAGAAGAAACAGCTTTATCTTTTAGCAATGCATCAACATAGTTAATTTCTTTTTTATGTGCGTCAAATGCAATTCTCTGTACGTCTCTATACGCCTTGAATCTTGGAATACCCTTCTTGATTAATGCCTCTAACACAAATTCAGCAAAAATCTGACCTTTTGTAATGTTAAGATTGTCTTTAACTCGTTTTGTATTAACATGTAGGTTTTCTACAATGCGAATCATTGTTTCTAACATTTCATCAAGAAGAATTGATGTCATTGGAATAACGAATCTCTCATTAGCAGAATTTGATAGATCTCTTTCATGCCACAAAGGAATGTTTTCAAACGATGTACTAACTTGACTTCTCAGAAGTTTCGATAAAGAAGATATTCTTTCACTTTTTATTGGATTTCTTTTAACAGGAACTGCACTACTACCCATTTGGCCTTTTTTGAAATATTCTGCCACCTCACCAATCTCTGTTCTTTGTAAATTTCTAATCTCAATAGCAATCTTTTCTAGAGTTGCACCTAATAGTGATAAATGAAACACATACTCTGCATATCTTTCTCTAGGAATAACTTGCGTGGTTACTTTTGCTGCAAAAAGTCCAAGTTTCTTTGATACTTTATCTTGAACTTTTACTGCATTTTTACCCATTAATGAACCGGTTCCCACAACACCAAGTGTTTTACAAATTAGAATTCGTTTTTTTATTTCATCTAATCTTTCTAGATGTGTAGACATTTCGGCAGCCCAATTTGCAAACTTGAGTCCAAAAGAAATGATACTAGCATGCTGCCCATGAGTTCTTCCAACTGCTGGAACATTTTTGTATTTTATAGCATTCTTTGCAAGAATTAATGATAATTTAGAAACTTTTGGTTGAATTATTCTTAATGCATCTCTCATTTGTAATGAATTGCTTGTATCAACTAGATCATTACTTGTCAAACCATAATGAATCCATGGTCTTGATTCTTTTTTACATTTTTCTGCTAGTGCTTCTACAAGTGCTGCAGTATCATGATCACTTTTTGCTTCTAATTGTTTAATTCGCTTGTTTGTGATTTTACCAGATTTAGCAATTTTTGCAATGTCATTTGCAACATTACGTGATATCATTTTAATTTCGCTTTGTGATAGTGCTGCAGCTGCCTCAATTGCTAACTGATAATCAATCTTTTTTTGCTCACTAAATATTGCAAGCATCTCTTTTGTTCCATATCGCCCACTATCTATAGGTAAAATTGCCAATGTTTTTACTAAAATTTGTACAAAAATAAATCTATGTTTATCTAAAACAGAGAATTTGAGTTTGCACCATCAAAATTAATTGTTGTGCCTGAAAGATATTTGATATTATTTTCTATAATTGATTTTACAAAATTTCCAATTTCTTCTGGTTCTCCTAAGCGTTTCATTGGAAGCGTATCTACAAACTCTTCTACATTATCAATTAATTCTTTAGTTCGATCTGTGTTTATTGGTCCTGGTGCAATNTTTATACAACTAATTTGTCTTTTTGCAAATTCTTTACTTAGAATTTTAAAAACACTAGCAAACGCAGCTCTATATGCACCTGAAATTATAAGTTTAGAACTTGGTTCTTTGATCACATTTGATGTTATTAGAAAAATATATCCATTATCATTGATTGAAATTTGTTGCAATATGGTACAAAATCCAAGAAATAGCTGGTTATGGTAATTATTCCAATCCTCTTCAGAAATTTTTTTAAATTCGATAACAGGTGGTCCACCTGTATTTAGTACAAGGATATCTGTATTGGAATGAGTCTGCAAAAACTTTCTTACACTTTCCATATTTGATGTATCAATATCAGCCTTAGATGCTGCAACAACATCAATATCCAGTGTTTTGAGTGATTCTGAAATTGCCTTACCAATTCCTCTAGAACCACCTAAAACAATTGCTTTTTTCATATTGTTATTGAAATTGTCATTTCATTTTAATTTATTCAAGAGATTGAATTTGATTTAAATTGCCTGTGTCTTAACAATGTCCATCTAATTGATTGACTTAAAACCAAAAAAGATTGGTAATATGGAATACCAAATAGAAGCAAATTCTTCCCTCGGGATGAATGTTCCTGTAACTATCTATGCTGATGAGACCTTAATAGAAAAAATGATGACTGATAGGACAATTAAGCAAGCAATCAATGTTGCAACTTTACCAGGTATACAACAACATTCTGTAGTGTTACCAGATGGACATGAAGGTTATGGTTTTCCTGTCGGTGGTGTTGCAGCAATGGATGCAGAAGAAGGGATGATTAGTCCTGGTGGTGTTGGATACGATATTAATTGTGGTGTAAGACTTTTGCGAACGAATCTTACTGAAGAAAAAGTAAGGCCAAAACTTGGGGAATTAGTAAACGATCTTTTCAAATCTATACCATCAGGAGTTGGTTCTAAGGGCGCTGTTAGATTAAATCAGTCAGAACTTGACGAGGTTTTGGTAAAAGGTGTGAAGTGGGCTATTGATCATGGTTATGGTACTAATGATGATGCTGATGTTTGTGAAGAGAATGGGCAAATGGCAAATGCTGATCCTAACAAAGTTTCTGACAAAGCAAGAAAACGTGGTGCACCGCAACTTGGCAGTCTTGGTTCTGGTAATCATTTCCTTGAAGTACAACGAGTTGAAGAAATTCACGATGAGGAAGCAGCAAAAAGAATGGGAATCCAAAAAGGTAATGTTACAGTATTGATTCATTGTGGTTCTAGAGGATTTGGACATCAAGTTTGCAGTGATTATCTTAGAATATCAGAACAGGCCCAAGAAAAATATAACATTAATCTGGCAGATAGGGAATTAGCTTGTGTTCCAAACAAATCTGACGAGGGAGAATCATATAGAGCAGCAATGTTTGCAGCATTAAACTTTGCATGGAGCAATAGACAAATGATTACACATTGGACAAGAAAATCATTTGAACGAGTGTTTAATCAGACAGAATCTGATCTTGATATGAAGTTGGTTTATGATGTTGCACACAACATTGCCAAAGTCGAGAATCATAAAATAGATGGAAAAAACAAACCAGTTGTTGTTCATCGAAAAGGTGCAACCAGAGCATTTCCTTCAGATCTTGACGAAGTTCCAAGCAAATATCGAGATCTTGGTCAGCCAGTTCTGGTCCCAGGTTCGATGGGAACTGGAAGCTGGATTTTACTTGGAAAAGAAAATTCCATGACTAAAAGTTTTGGCTCTACTGCACATGGGGCTGGGAGAATGATGTCACGTTCCAAAGCAAGGAGAAATTTTACCGAAGATCAAGTAAAAAAATCCTTAAACGAAAAAGGAATTTTTATCAAGTCATTAACACGTGACGGTGTAGTCGAAGAGACACCAGAGGCTTACAAAAATGTTGATTCAGTAGTAAATGTTTCACATGAACTAGGTATAGCTACTAAAGTAGCAAAATTGGTTCCAATTGGTGTGATTAAAGGATGACAGAAGACGATAAAGAATTAGAGATTCTAAAAGCAAAGCGGTTAGCTGAAATGCAGAAAAATCTTGCATCACAAGAAAATGAACAAGGAGAAAAAAACGAATCTAATAGTGATAAAAATAATGTTACACCCAGAGAGAAAATCATAGAAAAACTTGGTCATAGAGGTCTAGAGGTACTAACNAATGCAGAATCACAATTTCCTAATGAAACAAGAATTGTCGAAGAAAAATTAGCGGAATTAATTATATCTGGAGAAATAGACGAAATATTAGATGGTGGAAAATTATTGACATTGTTTCGTTCAGTGGGAATTCGTGTTAGGATGGATAATAAAATCAACGTTGAAAAAGACGGTAAATTTGTTTCAATTTCCGAAAAATTTGTTAATACAGAAGAGAAAAGTAATTCTGAGGATGAATAAGTATAATGGTATATGTTCTTGAATTCAGTACAACCAAATTTGTTGAAGATCAAATATTAGTTATAGACATAATGAATAGTCTTCAGAAACTTTGTAAAATTTCTGATGGTTATGCGGTAAGCGAACCGATATCAAAATTTGGCTGGACATTTTTTTCAATTGCAATTAATTCTAATCTATATCTTGAAATTTCACAAGAATTTAATGATATGATTAAAAAAGCAAAAGGAAACAAACCAGAAGAAAAATTTGGAAATTTTATGAGTAATTTTCTTGAATCACAAGGATGTAAAATTAGAGTAAAATTTGCTGATGAAGTAATCTAGACTCTTCTACCGCGTTTTCCGCCTTTCTTTCTAGTTGTGTCGTGAGGAATTGGTGTAACATCATCAATCTTACCTATCTTAAATCCTCCTCTTGCTAATGCTCGAATTGCAGCTTGTGCGCCAGGTCCTGGAACTCTAGAACCTACTCCTCCGACTGCTCGTACTCTAATGTGTAAACCAGTAAAACTTTTTGTTTTTGCAGCTTCAACAACAACATTTGCAGCTTTCATTGCGGCAAATGGTGATGATTCATATCTATCTGCGTTAACATGGTGACCTCCAGAACTAATTGCAATTGTTTCACCACCTGTGAGATCTGTTATGTGAATTATTGTATTATTATAACTACTGTAAATATGTGCAATTCCCCATTTATCTTGCACTTTTGTTTTTGGTTCTGATTTCACTTCAGTTTTAGTTTCTGCCTCAGTTTTAGTTTCTGCCTCAGTTTTAGTTTCTGCCTCAGTTTTAGTTTCTGCCTCAGTTGATGTTTCCTCTACTTGAGAAACCTCTTCAACTTTTTCAGCTTCTATTACTTCTTGTGCTTCTGTTTCAGACAATGAAAATCCACAAATTAATGGCTTTATAAAAGAATAGATTTAGAATAATGAAATTTTACTTTACATCAACTTTGAAAGTGTTTCCATCCTTTATCATGAATAGTAAAACGCTTCCCATTACTTTTAGAAACCACGTTTTTACCTCTTGCAACATATCCAATTTCAAATAATTTGATCTTTTTCCTTTTTGCTATTTTGTAAATTTTTGGCAAATTTTTTACTGAAACTGTACATACAAGTTCAAATTCTTCCCCACCATTAAAAACAAGATTTGAAAGATTCATCTTATTTTTTGTTGTAAAATCAACCAAATCTGAATTCACTGGAAGTTTTGTTATTACAAATTGCTTTCTACTCTGATTTGATAATTCATTTAAGCATGTTGAAAGCCCATCACTAGAATCCATTGATGATGAGAGTAGATTTCTAGCAGAATAACCAAATTCTAAGCGTGGAATAGGTCTAAAAAATAATTTTTTAGATTTGGCAAGGAACTTTTTTGTTGTAATTCTCTTTTTATTCATTATATCTAATGCAGCAGCTTGATATCCAAAGGCTCCTGTTGTTATAATCACATCACCAATTTTTGCACCATTTCTAGGAATGACTTTGTCTGGTGAGCCAAACAAAACTGAATGAATTATAATTTCTTTTCCTTCATTAGTATCACCCCCTAATAATTTCAGATTGAATTCATTACAGGCTTTAGTGAATCCAGTTGATAATTTTATTACTTGTTTTTTTTGAATATTTTTTGGTAATGTAATTGAAACAATACAAAATTTTGGAATTATTCCTTTTGATGCAAAATCACTAACACTTGACACAATACTCTTTCTAGCAATATCAGAAAAATCACTTTTTGGTGGTATGTCTGTACTTTGAACTAGTGTATCTATACTAGTTGCAAATTTTGTTTTTCCAAACAAAAAAATTTCTACATCTTCAGAAACAAATTTTTTAAAATTTTGTTTTTGAAAGTATTTAATAATTTGTTTTTCACTTAATTTCTTCATAGCTCTCATTTAATAATTCTATAATATTGTTTTGTAAATTAGTTATCTTTGATTCATCATTTGATTCTATGGAGATTCTAATAATATCTTCAGTATTTGATTTTCTAATCAATGCCCAACTATTTTCATCTATTTTTAATTTTATACCATCAAGTGACTCTATTTGATATTTATCATGTAATTTACTTTCTAGTTTTTCTATTATTTTATCATGAAATTTTGCTGGGAACGAGATTTTTTCTCTTGATTGTTTGTATTGCTCAAAATAATTAAGATGTTCACTAAAATCCTGATCAAGCATAGTAGCAATTAATCCGGATGTCAAAAGACCGTCTCTACAGAAATTGTGTTCTGGTAAAATGAATCCACCACTACTGCCTTCACCTCCGGCATCAGCATTTTTTTCTAGTATAGTTTGGATTACATTTGCCTCTCCAACTCGTGATCTCCAAACGGTTCCTCCATTTTTTTTGATATATTTTTCAATACCCATACTACTATCAATACTAAGTACAAATTTCTTGTATCCTAATTGCATTGATTTTACCACGCCCATACTTAGTGTGATATCAGGAGATTTCTTTTTACCATCTTTGACAATTACAACCCTATCAGAGTCCAAGTCATATGCAAAACCAATATCCTTTGTATTTTTGATCAAATCATCAAGAGTTTCTACCGTAGGATCTGGTCCTCGTGATGAAGTAAGTAAGTTTTCATTTATTGTATTTACTTCACAGCCTATACGTTCTAGTAATGTTTTTGCAAAGTTTTTTGCAGCACCACCACCAACATCAATAGTTACTTTTGGATTGCCTTTCACATCTCCTATAATCTTAGTCGATTCTGAAATGTAATCTGACTCAACAAATGATTCATTACCTATAGTTGAAACAGATCTTTTCTGATCATTACTAATTATTTCTAATTCTTTTTCATTAATCCCCCTTCCTTCTAAAATGAATTTTAGGCCGTTCCATTCAAGTGGATTATGTGACGATGTGATTATTATTCCAGAGCCATATTTTCTTGCTTCTTTAAAAACAACTGGGGTTGGAACAATTCCAAGATTGTATACCTCTATTCCGCATTGCATTAATGCAGCAGTCACATAATTCATTATTATTTTACCTGTGGGTCTAGTATCACTTCCAATAACGCATTTTCCCGATTTTATTAGTGAAGAGAAATTTGTTGTAAATCGCAAGATATCTTTTGGTCCCAAATCATTTCCAAAAATTCCTCTAACTCCAGATATTGAGATTTTCACTATTAAAAGTCACAAAGGCTTTTTATAAACTCTGACTGCAAATCGTTCGTGCCTCGATAGCTCAGCCTGGTAGAGCGAACGCCTCGTAAGCGTTAGGTCGTGGGATCGAATCCCATTCGAGGCTTTTAAAATTTTAACAAGAGTAATTTTGTATGTTAGGAAGTTTCATCCACAAAAGTTTCAATATCTTCTTGAAGTTCTTCTCCAAGTCCTAACCACCAATCAGTTTTTTCCTCAGCCAAGATATAACAATAATTTTCTCTGTTTAGTCCTTTATAGATCTGCCGGTTAAAACACTGCTATCCAACAACACTACTTAATTCAATTTTGGTTGTTTTGATCCTTTTTCCTTTTTTGTTTGCGATACAAAATTATTCCTAGTGTTCCAACTGCACACGACCAAAAGATATACTGACCCATAGGATCTCCCTGTGCCATCAATCCAAGAAATGCATAGATCATTCCACCCACTAAGGCAAATCCGACAAATTCTAGTTTTTTTGACATTTGTTAACTAACTAGAGTAAAAAAGATAAATGATTTAATGATTTAGATGAATTATGGGTAAATACCTCTCAATTGTTTTAGCTATGATGGTTGTTACTATGGCAATTGCATTCTTATCTCCAACTACTGGGGAGCTACGTCCAGAACCATTCTATCCTTTATTCTGGGCTTCTGTAGCAGGAGCATTTGTTGTTATAATATACAGTTCTTACCAAAATAGAAAGAAGCAGCAAGAACTTAGGCGTGAAAGAAGACGAAAATTTAAGAAGAAATAAAATTATAATTCTAAACCAAATGAACCTGCAAGATCAGAAAATCTTTTGTAAGATTCTAAATATTGTTTCCCTTTTGGTGTTATGACAAAAACATTTTTTCCATCAAATTCTATTTTGTTCATGAGACCTGCACCGGTCAAATTTGTTACAAATTTTTCTAATCTAGAATGTGATAGATTTGCTTTTGTCAGAAGAGTTGTTGTCTTGATACCCTCCTGTCCACATTGGTCAGTAATGTACAGCATATCAGCCACTATTTGCATTCCAGTTCTATATGCCATATTGACTAATCTCTGACTATGTGATATAATAGTATTGCTTGGTTTTATCTGACATGAGATAAATATCGAGTAAATTCCCATTTTGGTGTGTCTGAAAATACATCGATCATTTGGTATGATGATTTCTTGGGTGTAGCATATAGATACTTTGATGTAAGGATGAACATTGCTTTGATGTTCACTGAAAGGAAAAAAGCATCAAATCTTTGGTTAGAAACTGTACATTGGTGGAATGATCATACGATCAAAGCTAGATTTGTAGAAATAGGAGATGATTACTGGTTTATTATCGGTGCTGATTCCAGAAAACCTTCAACCAACAAATATTTCTATAAAATCTTACCAAAATCAGAAAACTATGATCGATTTAAGAAAGGTCATCATGGAAGTGCTATTCTAAGATTTTCAGTTTTTGCCAAAAAATTCTTTGGTGATGTAAAAAATGACGAATTATGTAATTGTGGACATAGAAAAGATGATCACGATAATGAAAAGGAGAATGATTGTCTATACGAAGAATGTGACTGCAAAAAATATGAGACTTTTCAAGTGAATCTACTAAAAAAGAAAAAAATTGTTACCAATATAAAATTCATGACTGAAGATGAAGTTAAAGACGACTCGCTAGCATGGAATTGTCTTAATCGTCATAAATATGATAAACAACAATAATTTCTATGAAATTATTTGAAATCTTCTAGTCTATTTGTCCTAATGTGTTTTCCTGGATAATGTTTGCCTATTTTTTCAGAGTAACATTCACTGCAAAGGTTTCCTGTGATGTTCCATTCATCCATTGGAACATAAGTAGTGTTAACAATATCTTTCTTACACACAGCACATTTTTCAGTCATTTTAAATTTCAAATACAATTTGGCTATAAAATGATTTGCTGCAAAAAATTATGTTAAATACTACTATTTTCTATGCTGATCGGTAATGGTCTGGTCAATGTAACCTCCTGCAAGATTTTACACTGGCCGGATTGTTACCTAAATTAAATTCCAAAAATTGTTTTTTTGATAAATTTTATCTCTTCAGATTCTTGACTAATTTTTCTATCAATAATTTTTAGCATTTCATTACTATAGACATTATTTGAAAAGAAATTATGAGCCGTATTGGATTCTTCAATTTTTGACTCAACAGCAGAATCTTCTAGGAATTTTGTTATGACCCTGTCTGTTACTCTCAAAATCTTCTCAGATAATCCAAAATTCTGAATAATCTTCTCCAATTCTACAATATCATTTTTGAAATCATCATTTTTGCAGAGTATATTTTTGTGAATAACTCTTGCAGTTACAGCAACAAATAGACTTTGAGCATATCGTTTGTTTTTGTTCTGATTGTTTTTCCTATCATATCCTAATTGATGTTTAGCAAATTCACGAATTAAATGGGGAAATAGGAAATATCTGTAATCGCATTCTAACTCATCATTAAACACAGTTTCATATTTTGACCCATTTGGAAGATATTTTGAAATTCCCCCGTAGACTTCATTTGGTTTTTGAATAAAGTATGAGACAAATGATGCAATAGCTGAATCATCTTTGATCCTAGATCTGTCTTTAACATCTGGAAGATATTTGTTAAATGTTTCATCTCCTTGAAAGTTGATTTTTTCAGATGGTGCAAGATTTAACCATAAACCTTGTTGATGTTCAAAACAATAATTGAACCTGGCAAGCATGTGATGGATAGATATGAAATAATCCTGCAATGAAACATAATCCTTTCCTTTTACTGCATTTTGAGAATTTCTATACTTTGTAATCTTTCGTTGATGTTCTTCATCTTTAGTTTTAATTATAGTGACTAAGACTTCAGCATCAACATTATTTGCCTTCTTTTTTTTGTCTAGTATACTTTTAGAAGTTTGTGCCCCATTAACTATTTGTGCCCCTTTTAGGAATAATTCATTATTTTTAATTGAAATATCATCTACAGTAATTGTAATTCCATTATTCCATTCAAAGAAATTTCGTGGATCTTCTTCTAGTGTCTTTGAAATTTTCTTATTTATCGAACCTTTTCCACCTAGATGCTTTCTAATGTTTGATTCAAAAATATAATGTTCATTTTTTTCTACTAATTCTGCTAAATCAAAAGCAGATACTACACAAACTTTACAATTTTTGTGTTCTAGTGGTTGTTTTAGAATTCTAAGACTAGCATTCTGACCTTTTGCAGGTTTTTTGATACGTTCCCATAGAGTCTCATATACCTGTTGTCTACCCATAACCCTAACTTTGTCATTCTGGTAATCATCAACAAATTGATCGGTGATGTATACTAGTTCTAATTTCATTTTTTTATCATTAAGAATTTTCCAGAGATATTGTAATTCATTACGTTTTAGTTTAGATTGTTCTTTTTCTTTTAGACGTATTACATCTTGAACAAATTGATCTACTTCACCTATTGAATGAGAAGACCCAAATTTTGACTGGAATAGTCTAATCTTTTTTTCTTCAGAATCTAATAGGTATGCATCTATACCTTCATCATATCCACCATCGATTATGGCATTTTCCGC
Source organism: Candidatus Nitrosopelagicus sp. (assembly GCA_022450565.1). Classification (GTDB taxonomy): domain Archaea; phylum Thermoproteota; class Nitrososphaeria; order Nitrososphaerales; family Nitrosopumilaceae; genus Nitrosopelagicus. Next base: position 50,273 of record JAKUOP010000014.1, read on the forward strand.
AGAATCTTCTAGAACTCCTTCAACATTTATCAAATGCCACAAAAGATAGTCACGACCTTTTTCAACTGTAGTAGTTGAGTCCTTCATAAATTCACTAATACTTACATCCACTGCATGTGTTGCAAATCCTTCTAATGGCGCATTAGTAAATTTTGAGAGAATATTGCGTCCCTCTTCACTATATTCTAAGAGATTCGCTCCTTTAGGTGGCATTTTTGTTTTTTTGCATTACTTTTGCTTTAGAAGTATATGGTGATTATATGATAACCAAGAAACATAAAGAAATGCCGCAAATTCTAACAGTGAACAAAAAAATCGCAATTATTCCTTCAGTAATTATTGTTGTGATAATAGTTGGAATTTCACAGGTAAGCCTTGAATACGTTCCCGATGAAATATCTGAAGTTGAAATTGTTGAAGAGATTGATAATATGATCATAATGCCAGTCAAGTCTGCTCGCCCTGACTGTGGTCCAAATGATGAATGTTATATTCCATCATATTATGTTGCAAAGACTGGTGAGACTGTATATTGGAAGAATCAGGATTCTGCATTTCATAGTGTAACTAGTGGTCAACAGGAAAATCCAGACGGATTATTTGACAGTGGGCATATTGACCCTGATGAAAAATTTTCTTACACATTTACTGAACCTGGAGTTTATTCGTACTACTGCACTTTGCACCCATGGATGAATGGAATGATAAAAGTTGAAAGGTGACGAAGGGAGTCGAACCCCTTTAGATAAGCTTTGCAGGCTCACGCATAACCGCTCTGCCACGTCACCGCAATTTAAAAAACAGATATTTAGAATTAAACTCTTTACATCTAAAACTTTGAGGATGTCTTTGATGCGAGTTTCACATCTTCAGCCTTTACAGTCTTCCTTCCTGCGTGTTTTGACATTTCAACTGCATTTTTAGCAATTTCTTGCGCAATTTCTTCCACAACTCTTCTCAATTCGTCAGCAGATTCATCACTTACCCTATCAGCGCCTGATTTTTTTAGAATTCTATACATTGATGAAAGTCCAAGTTCTGAAGATTTCATATCTAATAATAAAAAACATTAGGATAAAACACTTTGAGTAAAAAAATCTCACTTTTGCATAGATTTGTACAGACTATTTAGTAAGTGAAAGTAATTCCATGTATGAATTGGCTCTTTGATGCTCACATACATCTTTCAGATCCTGAATATGAATCTGATTTGCCTTTAATTATAGAATCTATGAACAAGCAAAATATCAAGGCTTGCTGTGTTTCAATGGATGTTGATACCTGTCAAAATACAATGAAATTAAGTGAGCAGTCAGAAAATATTCTACCATTTCTTGGAATACATCCTGAAAAGGCTCAAGATGATCCAACATCTGTTTATGACATGATCAAAGAAAATCAAACCAAGATCACCGGTATTGGTGAAATTGGTCTTGACAGGACATACATTAGCTCTGAACATGAATGGGAAGTACAAAAGGAGGTTTTTTCAAACCAACTGTCTTTAGCAGAAAAATTTCAAAAACCTGTTTCAATACACTCTAGAAAGACTCTTGACGATATCTTTGATATTTTACCGTCATTTAAAATCCAAAATGTATTACTTCATTGGTTTGATGGGAGTAAAAAACAACTAAAAAAAGCAATGGATTTTGGATTTTATGTATCATATGGTCCTCTACTACTATATGCTAATGATAAACAAACGTTACTAGCAAATACAGAGCAAGATAAAATTTTAGTAGAAACTGATGGACCAGTCAGATTTTCCCGTTGCTTTGGTCATAAAACAGCTCAAATCTTATTTTTACCCAGTGTGGTATTTTGTGCATCAAGGATTTTGAATAGAAGTTACGATGAAACGGTGATAATCCTTGAGCAAAATTCACAAAAATACATCAACTAAATTATCATCTGAAATGGTACATATATAAAAAACCTAGAAAAGTTTGTTTTAGTGGATAGAATAAAACGACTTTCAACTGAAATCTTGTCAGAATACAAGGATACATTTGGTACAGATTTTACTGAAAATAAGAAATTTCTTAATGAAATTACAATTGTCCGTTCCAAGAGTTTAAAGAACAAAATTGCAGGCTATATAACAAAAATTCTTCTTAGAGAGCAAAAATTCCAAGCACACAAACAGAAGTTAATTGACGATGAAAAACAATTCTTAGAGAGAAATAAAGCAGATAAAAAAGAAAAAACCCCAGAACCAGCAGCAGAACCAGCAGCAGAGAAAACGCTCGCTGAAGAAATTCTTGATGACACAGAGAAATCAGAGTAATAAATCAAAAAATAATTATTTGATGTAGAAATACAATTTTTATGATTACTGTAAGATTTACTGGCGGTGCAAGGAAGTCATTTGATACCGATGAAATCATCCTAGATAAGAATAATCTTACAGTTAGAGAATTAATTGAGTACCTGATTAGTACTAAACCAGAGAATTCCACATCTTTTGATGGAAAAAATTTATTGATTGCAGTGAATGGCACTGATTCTTCAGCCCTTGATGGTCATCAAACCATCTTAAATGATAATGACGTGATTAACATCATCCCAATTATTCATGGTGGTTCATCGTCAAGAATACAATTAAAAATTTTATCAACTAATATTGAAATATTTGAAATGAAAAAAACTTATGATTTTAATTATGATTCGTTAAATAAATTAAGAATTGAATTTCCAAATTTATTAATTCAAGCAATTTCATCAAAATTCATACTAAATAAGTCACATATCAAAAAAATAATTTCACTATCATTGTTAGCAAAAAAACAAAAAGTTATGATATCAAAAAAACTTGAAACTGATATACTACTAAGATTTGCAGGAACAACTCAGATTAATCAAGCAATTAAAAATGCTGGAGTAATACCAGATACTACTTTTTCTTTAATTGCCATTGGTAGAAAAAATTCATTAGAAAAACTGTATAACAAGATTAAAAGCAACACAAGCAAAACACCACTGAAAAAAAATAATTCAACATTTCTAAAAAATTATTTTAATTTTACTAGTAAACAGATTGACTCTGTTAATTCAAATTCTGCACTAGAAGAGTCACTAGTTGAAAAAGCCGCAATTCTAATTTGAGCCCAAACGTTTTTCCCTAGACACACTTAGAATGGAATTACTTGGAAATATTCCGATTCCTGTAATTTTTCCCATTACTTGAATAACGATTTCCCAATCTGGTCGTTCTAATGATACTTTGTTTGGAATTAAATTTGCAATCTCTGAAATAATTTCTTTAGATTTAATTTCAAAGTCTCTTTTTTCAATGGTTATTCTATAAGACTGGTTTTGTTTAATACATGAGATTGAATTTTGTATTTCATCCTTTATTATGTTCAAGTCAGATTTACACTCTTTCTGAATTGGAATTATTCTTGAAGAAAATCTAAACAGCCATGGTTCATCATTTATTTTCTCTCTGAATTGTTGTATTATCTTAGATATATCAAGTGATGTAGTAGCTTGAATTATTCCTGAAAATTGTGTCTTAGATATTTTTGCATCAGAATCCCCAAATTCATCTAAAAATTTACTTATTTCCTCAATTGCTTGCTGTTCTAGGTTCCTTTGACATGTAATTATTAAATTCAAATTAAAGAAAATAATTTCTTTTCAGAAATAATTCCTCTTCTTAGAATTTTAATCTCTTTATTTTCTATTTCAATAATAGTTGATTCGCCCATGCTATCAATTCTACCCCCATCCAGAAATATATCAAATCCTGAGATTGATTCGATGCATTGATTAGGATCCACAAATGATTTTTTCGAGGACAAGTTTGCACTAGTTCCAATAATTAATTTACATTCTTTAAGAAGTGATAAAATGCATTTATTATCTGGAATTCTCACTGCAACTTTTTCTTTTGCACACATTGTTTCTTTCAACTTTTTGTCTTTTAACGGTAAAACAATCGTTAACTGTCCAGGCCAAAACTCTTCAATTATTTTTAATGCTATTTCGTTAAAATCTACAATTTTTTCTAAATCTTCTTTCGAATAGCCCAAGACTGGAAGACTTTTTGTTTTATCACGACCTTTGATTTCAAATATTCTGTCAACTGCTCCTTTGTTATATGGGTCGCATCCTATTCCATACACCGTATCTGTAGGAAATATCACTACACCACCATTTCTAATTGATTTCAGGGCAGTTTTTATGCCATTATCATCACATGCTAATCTAGTCATGTTTATTGTATTTTTTTGATGAATTATTATGTTACTAAATCAGTTTTAAATTGTCAAACCAAAGTCACTTGTAAATTTGTTAAACTTCTTATATTCACTGAGAAAATCTTTTCCAACCATACTAATTCTATATTTGTATGCTCTATCAGAGCTCACTTGTTCTAGTAATCCCTGTGAAACTAAATCACTTAAAATTTTTGAAAGTCTTCCGTGTGAAATATTTGCCTGTCTAATTAATTGCATTATAGATGCACCATCTTGTTCCATAGTTTGTTCATGTGCAGATATCAAAATATCACCTACAATCTCAATTTTTGTTCTATAAGTGACCATTAACTAAAAATAAAATTCAAAGTATATGATCTTGTTATGAATATGCTCTAAACCAATAACGTAAAAGATTTTGACTTTCTTAAAATATGCAATTTCACGCATAAATTTTCAGAACTATTCTCCGTCTAGATCATCAAACTTGATTTTCCTTAGTGGTATTTTTGAAACTGGAATGAATAACGATAGAAGCCCACTAATTTTTATTACTATTGATATAGAATATAGTATTGATTCTGGAAATACCAATGAATACCACGCAATAAATTCCCCAAATGCTAAAAGTCCTAATCCGACACCAACTGCTAGTGCACCCTTCTGCCTCCCTTCTATGTATGAGACTATGGTTTCAATTGAACCGTACACTAGTAAAATAAATGAAAAAGATCTAATGATATGTTCTATATTCATCGCTGATAAGAAGAATAGCGGTAAAATTCCCACTGATCTAAAGTAACGTGATTTTGGAAAAAATGATTTTATTGTATGTGAAAATGCAATAAAGAAATAACCAATTGTTTGTATACCTAATCCTAATGCTTGAATTCCTCGATTAATTTTTTCTGTATCAAAAACTAATTCATTGATAATATATGCAGACCAAATAATTCCAAAGCCTATACCTATTGCAAAAAACGCAATTGTCAGTCTAAATAATACTGGACTTCCTGTATTTTTGTAACCAATATAGGAAAACGTGCCTATTATTAATCCAACAACAAACCCAATTAAATTTAAAATACCTTCTAGAAATAATTCCAATCTGCAAAAACTCTTTTTTTGAAATTAATTAAGTCTTATAGACTAATCGTCCCAATCATCAAGTGAACCAGCAGTTTCACCCTCAGTGCTTCCTGTGTAATCCCCCAAAATATCAGCATATGCTAAATCATTATGTGCGACGAATTTGACATATTCCCCATAAGTCATATCAAAATCACATTTTGTACAAGTAACAAACGAAAAATCAGGAGTTAGTTCAGCAGTTTCTTTACATTTTGGGCATTTTATTTTCATGTAATTTTTACCATGTTTGACTATTATTGTTTTTACCAATAAGAGATAAATTGAAAGATTATTCACATATTTCTATTGCCTAGAATATGTACAAAATGTAAAGCGGAAATTCCTGATTCCGACCAACTAGAACCACAAGCTGAAAAATACCCAGTTTGTAACAAATGTTGGGAAGAATGGAAAGAAATGAGAATAATGGTTATGAATGAAATGCATTTAGATATGTCTCTTGCAGATCATAGAAAAGTTTTGAAAAAACATGAAAAGATCTTTGCTGGAATTATGACTCCAGAGGGTGATTATGTTGACTATACAAACGAGGACAATAGAAATCCTGAAGAGAAACCTGCCTAGAAACCAAAAAGCTTCCTAGATGCTTCTGGAGCTAAAAGGTTCATTCTCCTCTTAGACTCATTATCTAATTTATCAAAAGCACTTTTGATGGATTTAATCAAAATTTGTTGCTTAGATGATTCAAGACTCAAAAAAATCTCAAGAATTCCATCCAAATTAAACAGAATTATCTTTTGTGGGTCTTTAATAATTTGGTTAAAATAGTTTGAAAACATTTCATATCTATTTTCTTCACTAAAAGAGCATAAAACTTCTAACCATGTCTTGAAAAGTTTTGCAAAGTTTGGAAATGGTATAGTAGGGCCAGCCTCCAAAGCATTAGTGATAATTTCTATTTTTTCAGTATTGTTCATGGAAAAAAACTCTAGCATTCTTTTTTTGAGTATCGGTGTCCGAAGAAAATCAGGTAAGCTTGCAAGATTAACTATGATATTTCCAGCGAAATTATCTTCTGACAATAAAGAGATCTTTAGTAACTTCATAATAACAATAACTGGTAGATAGATTAAATACGCGAAACTTTGAATTTGTAGTATGGGATCAACTGTAGTAATAGGTGGTTTTTTTGGGGATGAGGGTAAAGGAAAAATTATTTCATATCTTGCATTACATGACAAACCATCAATAGTTGTTAGA
>JAKUOP010000015.1 GCA_022450565.1 Candidatus Nitrosopelagicus sp.
TAGTTCACGCTTGATTTGTGATGCAAGATTTCTCTCTTCGTTTAATTCTGAACTATAAAGTATTGTAAGAAGATATTCAAATGCTCTACCATTTCCAGTGATCCCAACATTTGTTAATGTTGATGCAGGTAACAAACTTCTTAGTGCATCAAGTGCTTTAGCTTTTGTTGCAGCATTGTATATCCTACCTGCTGATTTTATTCTATCTTGATCGGTTAGTTGAGAATATTTTTTTTCTTTTCCCGACTTATCTCTAAATGTATAGTTATCAATTGAATCTTTTTCACGAATTAGTTTCAACATTGGTTGAATATTTTTTGTATAAACTTCAAAATCTAAATTACAAGCATCTAAGTATTTATCAGCATGTCTTGATTTCATTATTGTAGGTTCACGATAAAATTTGTATCTACCATTAATTTTTTTATCCCATGATACGTATCTTGAGGATTTTTCTAAATAAGAAAAACCAATTCTTCTATCTTCAATTTTTTTTACCGCAATATTTGAAATACCTTCAATTGCAATTTGTGCACTACCTAATTCAGCAACTGAATCATCACCATATTCTAGTAAAACCCTTGTATAGAATTCTTCACCTCTATTTTTATTTTTCAGAAATTCATCAAGAAAAACCCTTCTCATATCTTTATCAGTTCTACTATATCTTGACATCAATGCACCGCGGTCAACTTGTTTTGGTGTAGTTATTGCAAAAACAGAATTTTCAGTATTGGAAAAGTGTTTGATTAATTTTTTCTTTTCATTTTTGGAAAACTTTGACAACACATTCCAAGTCTTCTAATCGGTATTAATCTTATTCTCTTTTGATTTGAATTAGATCGGGTGATTTCTTTGGGAGTTCAGTACTTGTCTGTTGTCCTTTTGATTGCCAGCGTTTTAATACTTCTTTGAATGCGTTATCCATTTCTGGATCTTCGGTGTACATCAATGTAGTAATCCATCTACCTTTAGGTCCATCCTTGTTTCCCACTGGTCCTCCAAGTGATTTCATCCAAAATTTACTTGGTAGCATTTTCATTGCATCATTACCAGGATCATTCTTTAGTTTTGTCCAGTACTCTGAAAGAAATGCAAGTATTTCTCCAACTTCATCTTTTTCTATCAATATATTCTATCATTTTTTAATTAATTTTAAAACCTTGTGCCTAGCGTGATTATTTTGTTAATTTCTTTCTACTAAAAATTCTAAGCTTGTTAACACTTTGTTGGTTATATGAAACAATAAACTATTCGACATGAGTGATAACAACGCTGTGATCATTGGGAAGCCTGTAAAAGATATGTACGGTGCCCCAATGGGTAAAATTTTAGGCACGACGACTGATATCGACGGTTCAACACAAACAGTTGGTATTAACTGTGGGTCAGGATGTCTAAAACAAGTGCCATATTCCCAGCTTGTAATTCAATCAGAAGTAGTAATTTTCATTCCAAAATGGCGTATGGACTCACAACGTCTACTCCGAGAAAAGGAGCTTACTGTCCGTCGACTATCTGCGTTAATGGAAATTGTCTCTGACAACGATAAAATGAAATCTGATGCAGAATTAATTCATGAAAAATATAAGAGCAAATTACAATCGCTCAAACAAACTGAATCTGAAATCAAATCTGAATTAGAAGAAAGAGTCGTTGAAATCGATGCAGAAATTAAATCTGTAAAAGTTATGCTCTTTGACGCAAAAGTTCAAAGTAAGAGTAATGAGATTTCTCAAGAGACATTCGACTTAGTTAAAAAAGAAACTGACGAAATGCTTCAACATATGAAACACGAGAAAACTGAGATTGCAAAAGTCAAATCCAGACTAGCAAACCTTTCTCTTGAGGATGTGATTCCTACAGAACCTGAATCTCACCATATACAGGATTCTGCTGTTTCATATCTGTCTGAAAATAAAAGTACAATTTCAAATGAGACACGTTTACCTGAACCACCAAGTGAAACAAAACAAGAAAATAACGTCTCATCGCCTACAATGATGTTACCACCTCAGGTGCGAAAGAATGAATCTAAGCCAGACTCTGAACCAGAATGGCTTAAACGTATGAGCTCTGAATAATTTTATAAATTTTTTAACATTTACTAATTACTTTCTTTAAAGTACACATATGGAATCAGAAGATTTTGAAATAAACTTAGGAAATTCTTTTACCGATATTAGGAAATCATCACAGGAAGATTTTATTGAATTCTGGGATAATCAAGCAAATTCACTAACTTGGTTTAAGCATTGGGATAACACATTAAATTGGAATCCACCATTTGCCAAATGGTTTGAGGGGGGATTAATCAATGCGTCATATAACACGCTTGACATACACCAGAAGGATAAATCTAGCAAAATTGCAATATTTTGGGAAGGTGAAGATGAAAGTCAGAGAACTTTATCATATTCGCAGTTATTCTCTGAGGTAAAAAAATTCTCAAATATTCTGAAATCACTTGGAGTCAAAAAAGGCGATAGGGTTACAATCTATCTTCCCATGATACCCGAAATTATTATTTCGATGTTAGGATGTGCACGAATTGGTGCTATTCATACAGTAGTATTTTCTGGTTTTAGCTCTTCTTCATTAAAGGACAGAATTGAAGATTCCAAGTCAAAAATTGTCATTACTGCGGATGGTGGATTTCGTAAAGGTAAAATCATCAAGTTAAAGGATATAGTAGATGATGCTGTTTCAGAGGCAAATTCTGTAGAGCATGTGATTGTTTTTGAAAGAATAAAAAATGGAATTACATTAAATGAAAAAGATCATTTATGGTCAGAATTGATGGAAAATGCATCAGATGATTGTGATGCAGAACAATTAGAAAGTACCCATCCACTTTACATACTTTACACATCTGGGACTACTGGAAAACCAAAAGGTGTCTTGCATGGAACAGGCGGATACCTCACACATTTACATTCAACATACAAGTGGGCATTTGACATAAAAGATTCTGACATTTATTTCTGCACAGCTGATATTGGTTGGGTAACTGGTCATAGTTATGTAGCATATGGTCCATTACTACATGGTGCTACACAAATAATGTATGAAGGTGCACCTGATTTCCCAGATATATCTAGAATGTGGAATATAATTCAAAAATATAACGTTACAATATTTTACACAACACCAACTGCATTACGTATGTTTATGAAATTTGGCGATGACATACCAAACTCATTTAATTTATCAACATTGAGATTACTTGGAACTGTAGGGGAACCAATAAATCCTGAAGTTTGGAAATGGTATTTCAATATAATTGGAAAAAAACATTGTCCTATAATTGATACATGGTGGCAAACAGAAACTGGCGGAATGATGATTTCGTCGTTACCTGGAATAGAATCAAACATTTTAAAACCAGGCTCAGCAACAAAACCAATTCCAGGTGTAAGCATAAGTGTTATAGATGATGATGGAAATGACGTAGATTCAGGTACCAAGGGTTCACTAATAATAAAAAATCCATGGCCTGGCATGTTAATGACATTATGGGGAGATGATGAAAAATACAAAAATGTCTATTGGTCAAAATTTGAAAACATGTACTATCCAGGAGATTATGCAATACGTGATTCTGATGGATACTTTTGGCTATTAGGAAGATCAGATGATGTATTAAAAATCGCAGGGCATAGAATTGGAACCGCAGAGCTTGAAAGTAGTCTAGTTTCTAATGATAACGTTGCTGAATCAGCAGTATGTGGAATTCCTGATGAAATTAAGGGCGAATCAATTATTGCATTTGTTGTTTTAAAAGATGGTGTAGAATATTCTAATGAAAAACTAAATGATATCTTAAAAGATACCGTGAGAAATAGTGTTGGTGCAATTGCTATTCCAAAGGAATTTTATTTTGTGTCAAAACTTCCGAAAACTCGTAGTGGAAAGATTATGCGTAGACTACTTAAGGCAATTGCAAACAAGGAGAAAATTGGTGATGTAAGTACATTAGAAGATGGTGCAGCAGTGACTGAAGTTCAATCTGCATTCGAAGAACTACAAAAATCAGTTAATGCATCAGATCGCTGAGCTTTTTTACTATAAAGTGGTATGACAGGTATGAATGACCCACTATGTAATCTGTGCTTAAGGAAACTATCAGAGCATACGTATCAGGAATCACTTGACTGTGCAATGAAACTAATCAAAGATGGGAGAAAAAAACTTGGTATGAGTCAGCACAAATTAAGACAATCTATGTCATAAATCATCACTATCTGCCCAAACATTCTGTTAAATCTTCATGAAATTTGCTTGCTTGATAATCATTTAGGTTATCATCTTTATCTTCCAATGCAAATTGTTCCATCTCATCACAGGTCCAGTTCTCCCAGATTCGTGGGTTTGAGACATTTTTTTCGTAGAAGTTAATTCCTATTATACTTGCAGGGATTATAACTGCAAATGCGGATATTATGAGAATTTTCAAAAATTTGGGATTTTCTGTTATCATGATATAATCTATATCTCATAGATTATATTTGCAATTCTATGAAAACGCATATGGCACAGACTTGGAAGGATGAAGATATTTCGCTTGACACGATTAAAGACCAAACGATCGCTGTAATTGGTTATGGAATACAAGGGGACGCACAGGCAAATAACATGAAAGATTCTGGACTAAATGTTATCGTTGGTCTAAAAGAGGGAGGAACAAGCTGGCAAAAAGCAAAGGATGATGGTCATGAAGTTTTGTCAGTATCTGATGCTACAAAAAAGGCAGACATTATTCATATTCTAATTCCTGACATGGTTCAAGCTAAAGTGTACAAAGAAGAGATTGCACCATACCTTTCGGAAGGAAAAGCATTATCATTTTCACATGCTGCAGCAATCTACTGGAAGTGGATTGATGCACCAGAAAATGTTGATTTAATCATGATTGCACCAAAAGGTCCTGGCTCTAAGGTGCGTGAGACATACCAACAAAACTTTGGAACACCATCAATTGTAGCTGTAGAGCAAGACAAAACAGGCAAAGCATGGGATAGAACACTTGGAATTGCAAAAGCAATTGGAAGTGCACGTGCTGGATTAATTCAGACTACATTCAAAGAAGAAGTTGAAACTGATTGGTTTGGTGAACAAGCGGACCTATGTGGTGGCTCTGCATCAATGGTAGTTAACGCATTTGAAACTTTGGTTGAAGCAGGTTACCAGCCAGAAATTGCATACTTTGAGGTATTACACGAATTGAAATTAATCGTTGACATGATTCAAAGATATGGAATCAATGGAATGTGGAGACGCGTTTCAGAGACTGCACGGTATGGCGGACTAACTAGGGGTCCTATGGTAATGACTTCTGATACTAAAGAAAGAATGAAAAAAGTTCTAACAATGATTCAAGATGGAACCTTCAATGAAGAATGGATTAAAAATTATCAAACAGAAGGAAAAGCCGCATTTGATAAATACATGAAAGATTTGGACAATCATCAAATTGAAACTGTTGGAAAACAGATGAGAAAGATGATGTGGCCTGACTCTACTGAGTGATTATAGTTTTCTTAATTTAGAAACACCATTTGTTATGTGATCTATTATTAAATCCAAAGATGTACCAGGTCCAAAATTTCCTGTGACGCCTGATCTCTCCAGTATTTTTTTGTCTTCATCAGGAATTACACCCCCACCAACAATCAACACATCTTTTATCTTTCGTTTTTTCAATTGCTGTGCAACTCTTGGAAATAGTGTACCATGTGCACCATTTAGTAAGCTTAGGGCAACTGCATCAACATCTTCGTCTTCAACAATTTGTGCAATTCTATCTGGTGTAGCAAACAAACCAGAATAAATTACCTCCATTCCAGCATCACGGAACGCTCTACATAATACAAGAGCACCTCTGTCATGCCCATCAAGACCAAGTTTTGCAACTAGGATTTTTATTCGACGAGTTTGTGTTTGTTGTTTCATAATGTTACTTTGATGGTTTGTTTTAAAATCTTTCTTGAAATTAGTCTAAGCTTTATCAGTCTAGGAGTTTAACGATTTGAATTTTTTCATAGCCTGTTTAGCCATATCTTCCATGTGATCATGTGGAAATTCAGTTGGATCATCATTAGCAAAATGCTCTTCACTTTTTTTGGCTTTTTTTTCCTTCATGGCTCCAGATGTATAAATGAGGTAATACGTTTTATTAAACCAAAGCACATGATTTGTGTATGGAACTTACTTCTGACCTCAAAAAAGCAAAACGTGGAGCAATTGCAAAGGCAATTTCAATAGTTGAAAATGATCCAAAAGAGGCACGAAAATTAATTAAAAAAATATACAAAAATGCAGGCAAGTCAATAATCATTGGAATTACAGGACCAGCAGGTGCTGGAAAATCATCACTAATCAACAAATTATCATTAGAATTGCGAAAACTAAAACTAAAACCCGCTGTGCTTGCAGTAGATCCTACAAGTCATGTAACAGGCGGAGCAATTCTTGGTGACAGAGTAAGGATGACTGAATCAACAGATTCTGGAACATACATACGAAGTATTGCATCACGAGGTGCAACAGGTGCAATTGCACATTCGGTAAGAAACAGTATTAGAATTTTAGAATATGCAGGATTTAATCCAATTCTTATTGAAAGTGTAGGAGCAGGACAAACAGAAATCGAGATATCCAAAATTGCTGACATTACAGTAGTTACATTTAATCCTCATACCGGAGATAGTATTCAGACAATCAAAGCAGGAATTACAGAAATTGGTGACATTTATCTTGTAAATAAAAGCGATTTGGATGGGGCTTCCCAGTTATTTCAGGCAATACAAGATTTTATTGGAAGTTCCCAAGACCAGCCAACAATTCTAAAAACATCTGCTAAAAAGAATAAAGGAATTAAAGAACTTGCAAAAATTCTTAAAGAAATGATGGCACAAAAAAGAAAATCCAAAAAAGATTTAGTTAAAGTACAGTTAGAATCTGAACTACAAGATATTGTTTTAAATAACGTTTCAAAAGAAATTTCAGCAATGCTTGCAAGCAGTAAGTCATTTTCCACTTATCTCAAAAAGGTTCAAGACAAGAAATTGGACCCATTTGAGGCTGCAGACAAGTTAACTAAGGGTATCTTAAAGTGATGAATTATGGTAGCAAAAAAACAAAAAACAGAAAAGAAGATTGTAACTGATTCTAACATACCTGTCAAGCAGTTCTACAAAAAACCAACAAAATCAAGTAAAGAAGAACCTGGAAAATTCCCATTTACTAGGGGCATACACGCTGGAATGTATCGCGACAGATTTTGGACTATGCGACAGTATGCAGGATTTGGTGATGCAAAACAGAGTAATGCCAGATACAAGTTTATGTTAGAAAAAGGTCAAACTGGGATTTCTATGGCTTTTGACTTACCAACACAAATTGGTCATGATCCAGACTCACCACAAGCGGAGGGTGAGGTAGGAAAGGTAGGGGTTTCAATATCATCACTAAAGGATATGCAGACAGTTTTTAATGGAATTCAATTAGGGAATGTTTCCACATCGATGACAATCAATTCTACAGCATCAACACTGTTAGCTTATTACATTGCAGTTGGTCAATCACAAGGATTTTCAAGTAAACAGCTTCGTGGAACAACACAAAATGACATTCTTAAGGAGTATGTTGCACGAAATACATACATCTATCCACCAGAGCCATCTATGAGATTAATCGGTGACATGATTGGGTATTGTGCAACTGAGGTACCACAGTGGTATCCCGTATCAATTTCAGGGTATCATATTAGGGAAGCAGGTTCAACGGCCGTACAGGAAATTGCCTTTACATTGGCTAATGCAATTGAGTATATACAGACATGTCTTGACCGGGGGTTAAAAATTGATGATTTTGCACCAAGATTATCATTCTTCTTTTGTTGTACAATTGAATTCTTTGAAGAAATAGCAAAATTCAGAGTAGCAAGGAAAATTTATGCAAAAATACTAAAAGAGAGATTTCATGCAAAAAACCCAAAATCTTTACAGTTAAAATTTCATACACAGACTAGTGGTGAATCACTTACCGCACAGCAACCTGACAACAATATAGTTCGTGTCGCAGTACAGTCGATGGCTGCTGTATTGGGTGGAACTCAATCGCTTCATACAAATTCACGAGACGAAGCATTGGCACTTCCAACGCAAGAATCAGCAAAGATTGCCCTACGGACTCAACAGATTGTAGGATATGAAAGTGGCATAACTAAAACCGTTGATCCAATGGCTGGCTCATATTACTTGGAGGAACTGTGTGACGAGATAGAAGAGCAGACATGGAAATATCTCAAAAAAATTGACAAGATGGGAGGAGCACTCAAGGCAATTGAAAAAGGATTTTTCCAGGCAGAAATTAGGCAAAATGCATACAGGTTAAAAAAAGAAGTTGATGATGACTCAAGAGTCCTTGTCGGTGTGAATAAATTTGCTGATGAGGTAGAAGCTAAACAGAATCTTTTGAGAATAGACGATTCGTTAGGCAAAAAGCAGGAGAAGGCCATTAAGGCTCTTCGTAAGTCACGTGATAACAAAAAGACTACAAAAGCACTATCAAAGATGCAATCAATAGCAGAATCAGATGAGAACTTGATGCCATACATACTTAATTCTGTTAAAGCATATGCTACAACTGGTGAAATTAGTAATACATTCCGTGAAGTATTTGGTGAGTATAGACCAAAGGAGATTTTCTGATGAAAATTGACCATATCGCAATCGCAGTAAATGACGTAGATGCATCTGCCAAGGTGTATCAACAAGCACTAGGTATAGACGAAATTGAATTCGAGACAGTTGAATCTGAAGGTGTGAGAGTTGCAATAATTCCTATGGAGAATGGAAGAATTGAGCTCATGCAGCCAACTAAAGACGATAGTCCAATTAAGAAATTTTTAGATAAAAAAGGTCAAGGACTTCACCATATGGCATTAGAAACAGATGACATTGACGGTGAGGTTGAACGGATGGAAGGCTGTGGAATTCAGTTCCTAGGTAAAGTCAGACCTGGTTCTGCCGGCACCAAGGTTACATTTATTCATCCAAAATCACTTGAAGGTGTATTAGCAGAACTTTGCTCACATCCAAAATAATAACCTTAAAAAATGAAAGCACAGGTTGTAAGATATGCCAGACATAACTAGGTTCAATGACAAACAAGTTATGGGATTTATTATAGTGATATTCAGTGTAATTGGGCTGTTTCTTGCAACCACAGGATTTTTTGACTAATCTCACAAACTATTAAATTCATCAACTCATGCACAAAATAGTTTGAAACTTCGAAATATCATCCTAATTTTACTAACTATGACCATCATACCATACATCACATTTGCTCATGCAGATTTAGACACTGACCCATTTTCTGCTGGCACGCAATTTGATTCAAAACCACTAGATGAGGCAGAGCAAGAGGATAAAGAAGTATCAGACATCTGGACAATTTCTATAATAATTGTCGCATCATTACTGATAGTACGAGTTGCGTTTAAAATTATTAAAAAACGCAGAGCAAGATCTGACTAATCACTCATTGGGGCGGGAGGTAATTTGTTAAAACAATCAGCACATAGGTCATCTCTGGTGGTCATTCCTCTTGGAAGTTTGAAATTAAATTTTCTCACATCAGAGACTGAGAATTTTTGTGAGAATCTCTTGAGTTCTTTTTTGCATTCATAGCATAGATGTTTACCTTCTAGCAGAAATCTCAGGTTTAATCTACTTAGTGTAGGTAAGTCAGTTACGCCAAAAAATACCATGGTATTGACCAAAAATGGGTTGTCCACAATCATTTGATCAAGAGTAGCTCGTTCACCTGCAATAGCCAGATCTAGCATTTCTTGCCATTTTTTGGCTAGCATTTCTATGTACTCATTATTCTTTTTCGTTCCTGCTTCAGTGATATTTATGATAATTTTTTTCTGACCTAAAAGACCAGTTTTTGTGCCTGTAGTAACCAATTTAGTCTGATCTAGAATGTCTAGTGTTTTTTCTAATTCTTCATTTTTTAGCTTTAGAAGAGTTTTCATGGCACCAAATGTATTTTGTCCACGATTTATTAGCTCAAGGATTTTCATATCGGTGGCTTCATAGTCCATAAAGTAGGTAAAATCCTACTATTTTAAAAACTGAACTGGGATATCTGTGGTTGCAATTGTTTTTCCGATTATTGAATCAACTAAAACTGTTAAACTAACAAACATCCATAGTGTAGGCATAATATCATGTGGTTTTTTTATTTTTTCGAAATCATATGGCATTTACTATATTATAATAGGTAAGAAAATTTAAGGTAGACATTAGGTAACTTCTAGTGGTAAAAAATCAATGCATGAAATTTGTATATTGCGCATCAATTTTTTTTATTTTATTGTAATATTATAGAATGGGCCTCAGTCTTACCCACAAATAGTTGAAAATTAGCTGATATGGCTGAGACCACTTTTTTTATGAGTGAATTATTATATTTAAGGCATACTATATTTTTATCATAGTGCCAATGTAATAATTTCATAGTGCCTAACTTTTGTACTAATTGAGCAAAAATTGGATCTATATAAGATTTTTTTTGAAATACCCCTAGCAACAGCTTTAATTACTACAATTCGTCAGAAATTCTGTTGAAAATTAGCTGGTTAGTAGTGCTATTAGCATTTGCAGTTGGTTCTAGTATATTTCTAGCAACACCATCTGCAGAAGCCGCTGGAGTTATCGAAGGTGAATTTGTACTTGGTGAAGTTCTGGACGAATCTATCGGCTGGTTTATTGTTGTAGGGCTAGGAATGGTCTTTGCTGGTATTATCTCAGCTGAAATCAAAATTGAAGAGAAGTATCTTGGTCACGTACAAAATTCCGAGTTCTTTAACACTGCTGGTAGAGTTATCAAGACAGGATTAACTGCAGCAGCAATTGTATCTGCCTGGACATGGGCGGCAACACTACTTCAATCCTCAACAGTTGCGTATCTTTATGGTGTAAGTGGTCCATTTTGGTATGCAGCAGGCGCAACAATTCAGGTTCTTTTGTTCGGTATTTTGGCAATTGAGCTAAAACGAAAGGCACCAAATGCCCACACATTCTTAGAAATTATCAGAGCAAGATTTGGCGCTGGTACTCACAAAATTTTCTTAGGTTTTGCATTAACTTGTAACATGATTGTAACTGGAATGCTCCTTCTAGGAGGTGCAGCAGTTGTAAACGGTCTAACAGGCATGGACATCTCACTTGCAGCATTTATGATTCCAATAGGAGTTATGATTTACACGCTGGTAGGAGGTCTGAAGGCAACGTTCGTGGCGGATTATATGCATACGGTGATTATATTCATTGTAATTCTCTCATTCGTAGCTATGGTATTCTTCATCAGTCCGATAACAGGTGGAGTTGAAGGAATGTATGATAAGCTGGTAGCTGCGGCAGATTTGAGTCCAGTTATGAGCCCAACTTTCTCTGAAGGTGGTGTAGTTGAAGGTGATCCAAGTACATATGGTAATGCTATGGGTGCTTATCTAACAATGGCCTCTGCGGGAGGTTTGATATTTGGAGTAATCAATATTGTCGGTAACTTTGGTACAGTCTTTGTTGACCAAGCATATTGGCAGAGAGCAATCGCAGCACAGCCAAGTGCAACAGTAAAAGGTTTCTTACTTGGTGGAATGTGCTGGTTTTCAATTCCATTTACACTAGCAACTACGATGGGGCTTACGGCGGTGGCGCTGGATGTGCAGCTGACGCCAGAGCAGGTGCAGCTCGGACTTACAGTACCTGCAGCAGCATCAGTTTTGATGGGTGAAGTAGGTGCAATTATGGTTTTAGTAATGTTGTTTATGGCTGTGACTTCAGCAGGATCTGCTGAATTAATTGCTGTATCATCTCTTATAACATATGATGTGTATCGGACGTACTCGAATCCGAACGCAACAGGTAAACAACTTCTCAAAGTGAGCCGGGGGACGATTGTGGCGTTTGGTTTGGGAATGGGTGGTATTGCCGTAGTATTACTTGGAATGGGACTTAGCTTAGGATTTGTATACTTAGCAATGGGTATCTTGATTGGTTCGGCTGTAATTCCAATTGCATTGACGATAACGTGGAGTAAAACTACTCGCGGTGGTGCGGTTGCGGGTGCGCTAATAGGTGTAATGTTATCATTATTGACCTGGACAAGTGTAGCAGCATCAGAAGCAGACGGAGTTGTAGATGTTGCCTCACTTGGTGGAGCATTCCCAATGCTTTATGGTAACGTTGTAGCAATATTGTCATCAGGATTAATCTGTGTAGTAGTCAGTTTGGCTCAGAACAAGAAATATGATTGGAGTTTGTTAAACAAGGAGATGAAACTTGTCGACGCTGACATAACTGCAGACGTAGCAGCAGAACAAGAGAAGCATGCACAAGACGAAGCACAACTAAAGAAAGCATATAGTTTCAGCCTTAAGGGCGGTGGAATTTTGACTTTGATTTGTGTAGTTGCATGGCCAATGCCTTTGTATTTCTCTGGATATGTATTTGACTTAGGATTTTATGGATTCTGGGTAGGAATTGCTGTAGTTTGGGTATCAATTGCATCATTCTGTATCATCTGTATCCCAATCATAGAAGCAAGAAAAGGATTCGCCGAAGTATTTAGCGGCAAAAAGAAAACTGCAGAATAAGAAATTCTTTTTAGGGTGAAATTTAGGATATTAGATTATGGCTTCATGTAGCGGTTGTGGTATGGTACTTGGATTCAAGAAGTATAAATTCAAGAAACTATGGCGAATTGGTGGTAGTTATTGTAAGCCATGTATGATGAAGGTTGGTGCAAATTGGGAAGATCACGGAAAGGTGACATTACCAATGAAACCATGTGACTTGTGTCAAACTGAATTTTATTTTCTAAAAACTGCATGGCAAGGAAAAAAACAAAAGCACTTTTGTGATGTATGTCATAAAGTTGCAATAAGTGGTGCATTACCTGATACCAGTAGAAAGGAAATGACACACAAATTTCCAATACCTATGTTGATAATTGGTGGTCTTGGTGGATTGCTAATGGTTTTAGGTTTGACATTTACATTGATAGGAACTGGAGGAGAACCAAATATGGTCAATATTCTGTTTGGTGCATTTACTACTGGTGCAGGATTCTTATTGATACGTCGTACAATAAACAATAGAAGGCTACTTTTAGGAAATCAAGTTTAGTATAAACTGTATAATCTTGCTAATGAAACTTCTTTAGCAGGATCTACCGTTGCAACTTCACCATCAACTTTTACTTGGTATGTTTCTGGGTCAATCTCAATTTTTGGTGTTACATCATTATACACCATGTCTTTTTTTCCAATGTTACGACAATTTTTGACGGCTAGTAGTTTCTTTTCAATTTTTAATTTTTCTTCTAATCCATTATCAAGTGCAATTTGTGAAGTAAATGTTGCAGATGTTGCAGTTTTTGCTTTTCCTAATGCACCAAACATTGGTCTGTAATAGATTGGCTCAGTTGTTGGAATTGATGCATTTGGATCACCCATTAGTGCATACGCAATAAACCCACCCTTGATAATCAGCTTTGGTTTGATTCCAAAGAATTGTGGTGTCCAAACTACAATGTCTGCCATCTTACCAACCTCTAACGAGCCTACATATTCTGATATTCCATGCGTAATTGCTGGGTTAATTGTTATTTTTGCAAGATATCTTTTCACCCTTAGATTATCATTTTCTCCAGTTTCATCTTTTAGTGGTCCTTTCATTTTTTTCATCTTATCAGCGGTTTGCCAATTTCTTGTTGTAACTTCACCAACTCTACCCATTGCTTGACTATCAGACGACATCATGCTAATTGCTCCAATGTCATGTAAGACATCTTCAGCTGCAATTGTTTCTGCACGAATTCTTGATTCAGCAAATGAAATGTCTTCTGGCACTGATGGATTAAGATGATGACAAACCATCATCATGTCTAAGTGCTCTTCAAGTGTATTTGTTGTAAATGGTCGTGTTGGATTAGTTGACGATGGTAAAATGTTTGGTTCTCCTGCAACTTTCATAATATCAGGTGCATGACCACCACCTGCCCCCTCTGTATGGTATGTATGAATGGTTCTTCCATTTATTGCATTTATTGTATCATCGACATATCCACATTCATTTAATGTATCAGTGTGTATTGCTACTTGAGTATCGGTTTGTTCTGCAACATTTAGTGCAGAATTAATTGTTGCAGGTGTTGTACCCCAGTCTTCGTGTAGTTTTAATCCACATGCACCTTCTTTGACTTGTTCTAACAGTGACTCCTCTCTGGAATCATTTCCTTTGCACAAAAAGCCAAAATTTAATGGGAATTCTTCTACTGATTGAATCATTTTATGTATATTCCATTCTCCAGGTGTGCATGTTGTTGCATTTGTGCCATCTGCAGGTCCTGTTCCTCCACCAATCATTGTAGTAGTTCCGTTACAAATTGCATCTATTGCCTGTTGTGGAGAAATGAAATGTATGTGACTGTCAATTGTGCCGGGGGTACAAATTGTATGTTCGCCTGATATCACTTCCGTATTAGATGAAACTACAATGTCAATGTCATCCATTACATTTGGGTTGCCGGCATTTCCTATACCTGCAATTTTTCCATCTTTTATTCCAATGTCAGTTTTTATTATTCCATGTATTGGGTCAAGAAGTATTGCATTGGTTATGACAAGATCAACCGAATCGTCTCTTTTTACGCCACTTGCCTGTCCAAGTCCATCTCTTGCACTCTTTCCGCCCCCAAAAACAAGTTCATCCCCATATGTGAGTAGATCTTTTTCAACCTCTATGACTAAATCAGTGTCACCAAGTCTTATCTTGTCACCAGTTGTAGGTCCAAATAATTCGACGTATCTTTGTCTTGGTATCAAGAGTGAAGAAGTTTTTTGTTCAGTATTTTCAAGTGAGCTCTTAAAGCCATTTTCATTTAATTTTTTAACTGCATTTTCCTTTTCAGATTTTAATTCGCCGCTAACTAGACCACTGAAACCGTAAACAATTCCTTTACCTGAAAATTCTGTTACTTCAACATGTTTTTCTTCCCCAGGTTCAAATCTGATTGATGTACCAGCGGGAATGTTTAGATGAAATCCATATGCCTTCTCTCTATCAAACTCCAGTGCTTTGTTTGCCTCGAAAAAATGAGTGTGTGAACCAACTTGAATTGGTCTGTCACCAGTATTTTTGATATTTAGTTTGATTGTAGTCTTATCTTTATTAGCTATAATTGCATCCGATGTGGTAAAATATTCTCCGGGTATCATATCTCATACAATTGGGTCGTGAATAGTCACTAATTTCGTTCCATCATTAAAAGTTGCTTCAACTTGGATAGTATGAATGATTTCTGATACACCAGGTAAAACATCGTCTTTTGTAAGAATGTTTTTCCCTGAACTCATTAGGTCAGAAACTGATTTTCCATCTCTTGCGCCTTCTACAATATGATCAGCTATTAATGCAACTGATTCTGGATGATTTAATTTTAATCCGCGTTCTTTTCGTTTTCGTGCTAATTCTGCAGTCATAAAAATATGTAATTTATCTATCTCTCGTGGTGTAAGATTCATACTTAGATTGTTTTTTTGTTATATATATTATTTAGAATTTAAAAATTTATGTGCAGAGATTATAGTGTAGATCTATGTTAATTATTAAAAAAATTCTAGGCAACATATACAATGACACATTATTAAATAAAAAAATTGAAGAATCCAAAGTAAATGGTAATTTACAAAAATTATTTCTAAGTCGGTCTGAAATGGAAAAAATTCATCTTAGAAAAGAAACTGATGGCGGCATAGAGATTGGTTTGACATTTGAGGCAGGAACAAAGTTTCATCATGGGGATGTTCTGGATGGTGATAAATCATTGATTCTGATTAACCAGATGCCAGAAAAAACAATCAAAGTTAGGCTCAAAAACGATACATCATCAGACTTGCCCGTGATAGTTGGCCATGTAATAGGGAATAGACACCGCCCAATTTCACTTAACGATGATCATAGCATATCATTTCCAATACATGATGATTCTGAGCTTGATTTATTCCAAAATCTTTTTCAAGAATCTAGTCAGTATTTGATTCTCAGTATTGAAGAAACTATATTTGTTCCAAATGGTAGGATGAATGTACATGAACACTGACTTTTCTGATCTCAGCATTATGCAAATGTCTGATTCATTTTTTCCTACTGGATTATACACAATGTCAAATGGTTTAGAAACATTATTTGATGAAAAACAAATTCAAACAGTTGATCAAATTGAAGAATTCATCAGAACCGTAATTAGTCAACAGATAGGTCCGTCTGATTGTGTAGCACTGTCAAATTCATATGACTTTGCAACATCAAAGGATATTAGGAAAATAATCGAATGTGACAAAACTCTTTACTCCATGAAACTTGTAAAAGAATCTAGAGATGCCATATGTAGAAGTGGGTCACAAATGATAAAATGTGTCAAATCATTTGTCAGTGATGACCTGATTGATTCATTTTATATGAAAATCAGTGAATCACAAACACCTTCTACACACCCAGTTGTTATAGCTGTTTGCTCTAATATTCTCGGGATAAAAAAAGAAAATGCCATGATGATGATGCTTTATGGGTTCACTGTAAGTACAATTGGTGCAGCATTAAGATTAGGTTTGATAGATCATATTCAAAGTCAGAAAATTTTGCATAATCTCAAACCTCACATAATACAAACTATTGAAAGATTCATCTCAGTACCTCTTGAAAATATGTGGCAGTTTACACCAGAATATGATTTAGTTCAGATGTCACATGAACAAAAATTTTCTAAAATGTTTATCACTTGATAGGGAACTGATATTATAATGAGTTCAAGAATACCACGTATTGGAATTGGCGGTCCAGTTGGTTGCGGTAAAAGTATGTTAATTGAGAAAGTCGTCCCTTTGTTAGCACAAAAAAATTATCGTGTTTGTATAATTTCTAATGATGTGATTTCAAAAGAGGATGCTGATAGAATGAGAAAAAACCTTTCAACAGAACAGGGGCTACTTCCTGAAAACCTCGTAATCGGTCTTGCAACAGGCGGCTGTCCACACACTGCCGTACGGGAGGATCCTTCGATTAATCTTTCGGTTATAGAAGAAATAGAATCAAAACACAATGATTTAGATTTGATTATAATTGAAAGCGGGGGGGATAATATTACAACAACTTTTAGTCCAGCATTAGCTGATTATTTCATTTACATCGTGGATGTTTCTGGCGGTGACAAGTATCCCAGAAAAAGAGGACTGGGAATAGAAACAAGTGATCTTCTTGTCATTAACAAAATTGATCTTGCAAATATGGTTGATGCAAATTTGGATGTAATGGAACGTGACGCAAAAATTGTAAGAAAAAATAAGCCACATGTATTAGTAAATTGTAAAACTAATCAAGGTATTGATAAAGTTACAGAGCATATAATTCATGATGTATTTTTTGATCAACCACCAAAAACAATTGCAGCGAGTGTGAAATAATGAGTTTAGATTTTTGCACCCCAGAAAAAATTCCTAACGAAATAAAATGTTATGATAAAAAAATTTCTCAAATGGGTGTTGGAAAGACCGGAAAAGTTGGATATCTTAAAATAAACTTGAAGTATGATTCACAGAAAAATAAAACATTGATTACACATCAGAAATCTCAGGTTCCACTTTTCATACAAAAGGCGTTGTATTACGATGAAAGTATTCCTTCTATGGCCCATCTCTTTATTTTATCACCATCAGGTGGTATACTACAGGGTGACCGATACAGAACAGATGTTAGACTATCAAACAATGCTATATCCCATATTACTACACAAGGTGCAACTAGAGTCTATAAAATGGATTCAAATTATGCAACACAGATTATTAATTTAGAGGTAAAGGAAAATTCTTACTTAGAATTTCTGCCAGAGCAACTTATCCCATACAAAGATTCTAGATATTACCAAAAAATTAATCTTAATGTTGATGCAACTTCAACATTAGTTTATTCTGAGATAATTGTTCCTGGTAGAGTTGCAATGGGCGAATTGTTTGATTATGATATTTGTTATTTGAAATCATCTGGAAGAAATGATGATCAAATTTTATTTAATGATTCATCCATTTTGGAGCCTAAAAATCATGAAATTACAATCCCATCAATTCTTGGAAATTATACAATTCTTGCAACTGTATATATCATAACAGATAAAGAAAATACTGCTAATCTAAAAGATAAGATTAATTCTGATTTTCAAAATAATGATGAGGTGAAAGGTGGATTGAGTGTTTTGCCAAATGATGCTGGGATGTGCATTAGAATCTTAGGAAACTCTTCAGAAGAGATTAGAACAACCATCTATAATATTGCAAAAATTGTAAGATGTCAAGTGTTGGTCTAATCTAATTCAAACTTACTGCATCATTTTTAATGTATCTGATGCGGTAATAATTCCAAGAATTTTCGAGTTTTTTGTTACAAGTATACATTTTGAATATTTTATGATTGGCGCTAGTGTATTAGCAGGTGTCATATGATCAATTATTGGTGGTGCAGGCTCCATGATGTCTAGCAATTTCTTCTTCTTTGCAATTTCAATATTTCCATTTGCATATTGTTCTGCTAGTCCAGAGTCTGATATTACTCCGACTGCTTTTTTTCCATCAAAAATTGGAATTTGGCTAATTGATGATTGATTCATTTTTTTTATTGCATCATCTAGTGTATTGATTGGCTTCATTGTGACAATATTTTTACTACAAAGCTCTCCTGCAGTATATGTAGACGTTGAGCCTTCTCTATTTGCAAGAACTTCAAAGATTTTTTTTGCAGTATCATAACTAGGTTTACTTCTACCTGATTCAATTTGGTTAATCATGGATGTACTTACATCCACCTCACTTGCAAGTTCTTTTTGTGTCATCTTTAGTTTGATACGTTGCTGTTTTATGCTTTGAATTGAGGGTAACATAAGATATCTATACCCTAGTTGTTTTTCTATTTTTTCTTCTGTTCAATAACTGCTTGTGCAGCAGCAAGTATTGCAGTAGGAATTCTATATGGTGATGCACTGACATATGAGACATCTGCGGCATGGCAGAACTTGACTGAATTTGGATCTCCTCCATGTTCGCCACAGATCCCAATTTCTAGATTTTTTTGTACTGATCTTCCTTGCTTTATTCCAATTTTCATCAGATTTCCAACACCATTTTTGTCAATAGATTGGAATGGGCTTATCTCTACCAAACCCTTATCCATGTAATCACCAAGGAATTTTCCTTCTACATCCTCTCTGCTAAAGCTAAATACACCTTGTGTCAAATCATTTGTTCCAAAACTGAAGAATTCTGCGGTGTCGGCTAATTCATTTGATGTCAGACATGCACGAACAACTTCCAACATCGTTCCAAAATTTATTTTGAATTTAATCTTGTATTTCTTCTCCATATCAGATTTTACATTGTCATAAATTGATTTGATATGATTGAGCTCTGCAATACTGCTAACTTGCGGTATCATGATTTGTGGTTTTGCATTGATCTTTTTCTTTACAAGCTCTGCGGTTGCCTCAAATACCGCTTTAATTTGCATTTCATAAATTTCCGGGCTTGTAATCCCAAGTCTGACCCCACGATGTCCCATCATTGGGTTAACTTCCTCTAGCTCCTTAGCTCTAGCCAAAACTTTCTTATTTTTTGAGGATGGTAAAAATTCGTGTAGAGGTGGATCTAACAATCTGATTGTGACTTTGTATCCTTCCATAGCTTTTAGAATTCCTATAAAATCAGATTTTTGTAATTTTTGTAGTTTTTCTAAAATTTTTTGCTTTTCTTCTCGTTCCTTTGCCATGATCATTTTTACAAATAATTTAATCCTGTCTTTTTCATTGAACATTCTTTCGGTCCTACACAATCCAATTCCCTCTGCTCCATACTCTCTTGCAAGTTTTGCGGAATTCGGTGTATCAGCATTTGCTCGTATTCCTAATTTTTTTATTTTTTGAGCCAAATCAAGAATTGTTTCAAAGTCTTTTGTCTTCTTTGGTTTTACTGTTGGAACATTACCGATGAAGACAGACCCAGTAGTACCATCTATTGTTATTGTATCCATTTCTTTCACAGTTATTCCATTTGCCTTGCATTTGCTATTCTCGATCTTTAAATCACTACATCCTACGATACAAGATTTACCCATTCCTCGTGACACTATAGCAGCATGAGATGATTTTCCACCAGAACTTGTTAAAATTCCTTCTGATGAAAAGAATGCTGGAACATCTTCAGGTTTTGTATCCTTTCTAATCAAAATGACTTTTCTCCCAGATTCACCTAATTGTATTGCTTTTGTCACAGAAAAAACTGCAATTCCATTTGCAGCACCAGGTGATGCAGCAATTCCTTTTGCTAGCTGCTTAAACTGTTTAGCCTTTTTTTCATCTATAGTGTTATGTAATAATGCCTCTAATTGCTCTGCGGGAATTCTTGTTAAAGAGCGATTCTTGTCGATTAATTTTTCTTTTATCATATCGACAGATGTTTTTACATAGCCCTGTGCGGCCATTTTTGCATTTCTTGTCTGAAGTAAATAGAATTTTCCCTGTTCAATAGTAAACTCTATGTCTTGCACTTCTTTGAAATGGTTTTCCAGTCTTGTGCATGCATTATTTAGTTCCTTATACGATTTTGGCATCTCTTTTTTTAACATCTCTACATTTTTGCCAGTTCTTACACCTGCAACAACATCTTCACCTTGTGCATTGATCAGATATTCACCTTCAAGTTCTTTTTTACCATTATGTCCATTTCTAGTAAATACAACACCCGTTGCACTATCATCTCCCATGTTTCCAAAGACCATAGTGACCACATTAACAGCTGTCCCATTTGCAATATCCCTTGTAACTTTATTTTGTCGTCTATAAACTACTGCTCTTTCACCCATCCAGCTTTTGAAAACAGCTTCTATTGCTAGTTGTAATTGTTCGTTAGGTGAGTCAGGAAATTTACGTCCTGTATGCTTTGCACAGATTTTCTTGTATTCTGAAACGATCTTCTTTAATGATTTAACATTTAATTTACTATCATCTTTTACTTTCTGTTTTTTCTTGTTTTTGTCTAATACACAATCAAACTTTTCGTCATCTACTCCAAAGACAACTTTTCCAAATAATTGAATGAATCTTCTGTAAGAATCCCATGAGAATCGAGGGTTGTTTGATTGTTTTGCGAATCCTTCTACAGTCTTTTCATTTAATCCCAGATTCAAAATTGTATCCATCATACCCGGCATAGAAATTGCTGCTCCAGATCTAACAGATACCAAAAGTGGGTTGTTTGTAGAATTCCATTTTTTACCAGTCTTCTTTTCCATTTTAGCAATATTCTTCATTACTAGTGGCATTACGTCTTTTGGAAGTTTTTTCCCATTTTCATAGTACTTGTTACAAACTTCAGTTGTTATTGTAAATCCGGGTGGAACTGGTAGTTTTAGGCGGGTCATCTCACTAAGTCCTGCACCCTTACCTCCCAGAAGCATTCTATTTTCAAAATCGGCTTCTTCAAATGCGTATACTGGTTTTAATTTTGTCATTTAGGAAGATTCGATTTGAGCTGTTTTTAAACTAATGCCCTTGAAAATTCTTCTATTATTNTTTCCCAGTTTTTTGCTTTTACAATTCCACTTGCTACCAGAATTCCTTTTGAGCCGAGTTGCTTTGCACGTGCAACATCATTCCCAGATACAATTCCAGCACCACATAAGAGTTTTGTAGAATTTTTTGCAGATTTTACACTATCAACTGCTTTTGTAATAAGTTGAGGTCTTTCAGTTGATATTGCTCTACCTGTACCAATTAATTCTGGTGGTTCTATCGCAATAAATGTAGGATTTAATTTTGCATATTTTTTTGACTCATTAACATTTTTCACACAGAGTACTGTTTTTAATTTTAGACTTTTTAATCGTTTAATCAGATTTTTGATTTCTTTTTCAGGTATTCTATGCTCACTATGATTGATCAACGAACCATTAATTTTTGATTTTTTGACAATTTCTGGAATCATAAATCCAGTTGTACTTCCAATTTTTTTATCATCAAGATGTTGAGCAAGAACAATCACATTGAATTTTGTTATCAACGGAATTAGGTGGTGTGGTGGTGCTATTGCAATTGGAATTTTATATTTTTTTGATATTTTCTGTGAGATTTTTGCCAGTTTGATGATTTTATCTCCTGAAATCTCATCATAATTTTTACANTTTATGATAAACATTACTTCTCAATTGGTTTGTATTTTCTCTCATATTTTAATTTCATACCAAGAACTGTCATCGTAAGAAACATTGCTGCAACATTAACACCCATTACATATACATCATCAATTTCAATTCCATAAATTAGCCATAATACAGCACCAGCAAAGATACAAACCATTAGATATGAAGAAACATCGTTTAATCTCTTTGTCTTATACCCTTTAATGATTTGTGGAACCCATCCAGATAGGATTAGAATCCCCGCTAGAATTCCTACAATGCCTAAAGTAAAATCATCAAGATACATGTCTGTCTAATTCCAAAAGAATTGGTCTAATCCAGTTTGTTTTGGCTTTCCTAATATGGTATCAAAATCCAAGTCCATAGATGATGTAATTTGTTCTAATACACTCTCCATAAATTCCATGTATTTTGATGAGTCTATCTCTGATTGTTTTGCCATTTCAACAGGCTTTACACCAGGTTTGTTTAGGATTTTAACATAAGAAATAATGTCACCTTTTTTAATTTCACGTATTGTTTCAAGCTGTTTTGCAGCACGTATGTGTTGTGGTATAGTTTTTACATATTCGGCAGGTGCTTTGCTAATCATTACATTGAATGCCAGATCTGTTAATGGGATTTCTTTTTCTTGGACCTTCTTTGCATAGCCAGCAATTTTTTTAGTTATCTGATTTTTAGCATGATCAAAGTCATCTTTGTTTTGTACTTTGGCTAATATGTCAAGCAGTTCGTAGAATAACGTTTTGATGAATTTTGGTGTATGTGATTTTTTTCCAGTGAGACCTTTTACGTCTGCTTTTCCATCTTTGGTTACTCCAAGATAATTCTTTTTTCTATTACTTAGTACAACATAACGAAATTCTTTATCAACTTCCAGCTCTACATTATGATCATCTTTTGCTCTAGTTATTAAGAAATCTATCTGTTCTTTAGTTAGGTTTTTTACAAAAATAGAATCCGTGTCACCATATAGAACATCAATTCCAGATTCTTTACATTTTTCGATTGTATCTAGAATGATATGTCTACCCATACCTGTGGTAGATTCTGCTGCAGGTAGGAAATAAAGTGGAAATATTTCAGCACCCATTACCCCATAACTTGCATTAAGTATAACCTTCAAAGCCTGAGTAACAACTGTGTACAGTTGTTTGTCTTCTTCAGTGATATCTTTCTTTCTGGCCTGATTTTTGTAATAATTGACACGAAGATCTCTTAGTGAACCAATAATTAATGATGTAAGACCATTCTTCTTGGTACATGCCCAATGATTAGTTTGTGGTATCATGTTTTTCTTGCATTCTTCATGTGGACAACGTACGGTTTCATATGATAAGTTGTTAACCTTGATAATACTTGGATATAGACTTGCAAAATCTAATACTATGACATCAAAATGAATTCCTTCAATTGGTTCAACTACCATTCCACCACGATATTTCTTATCTTTGATTACAGCATTGTTGGCTACACCAATTGATTTATTGTCGAGTTCTGCGCGTCGAGGAATAAGTAAGTTGTTTTTTCTATGTTCATAGTACATCAAACTTCTAATCCATTGTGATACACCCATTCTTGCGATATCATCTATTGGCATTCTTGCTATTCTTGTAATAACAATTAGTAGATTCATCAGTAAATCATTATTGAAACTAGTTAGTTTGTATGTCAATCTAGCATCATTTTGACAATATTTTGCTAGTTTGTAGTATGTCATGTCACCAATTTCTTCATCATGATCAATTTTTTCCTCACCTAAAATGCCCTTACAAACACTGTTGAGTGAGAAATCTGTGTATTTCTGTCCAAATGCATAGATTTGGAATGCTCTATTTGAAAATGTTCGATAAAGATCAAGATGAACTCCTCTCTGTAGTGTAGCTGAATCTCGCATCATGTAAAATGGGTTCCTCGTTCTGCTAACTCCAAGCCTGTTTGCTCTGTTGTAAAGATATGGAAGATCGAAACCATCACCGTTGTATGTGAGTAGTACAGGGTATTCCTCTACTAAATCAAAAGTTTCTTCAATTAGTTCTTTTTCACTATCAAAAAATTTCAATTCAATTTTTGGATCCAAGTCATTTTCACCATCTTGAATTCCTTCCCTTTTTAACACAAGAATTTTCTTTAAACCATCACTCCCTTCAAATCCTACTGCAGTAACTTTTTTCTCTGCCAACTTTGGATCTGGTATTCTGCCAATTTCAGATTCGACTTCTATATCAAGACTTAATCGTTTAATGCTTGGAATAGGTTGGTTGAGAAGCTGTGCCCAATCAGACACTGCATCTTGGAATTCTTTTGTATCAGCCATTCCTGAATTTGACAATTTATCCCACAGTAGTGTTTTCAATGCAAGTTTGGTGTCATCAGTTAGTTCCGAATCGTCAGCTACAATTTTGTCATCAACAATTTTGTAGTATTTACCAACAATTAATTTAGTATCGTATAGGTAGTTTTCATAATATTTTATATCAGATTCCCAGGCTTCAATTTCATTTCTAATACTTTTTCCAGTCTGCGTCCCACCTATTGCCAGTGGATCATCAACAATAATTTTTGAAACTGAGATAAATTTATCATTAAGTGTATCTCGTTTTGTTACCTCTTCAATCTTCAAGACATCCTGTCTCTCTGAAAGGAAGTCAAGTTCATCACGTGTAAGCTTCGAATAACAGTATGGTTTATGACCGGTTTTGTCTGTCCATAAGTAGATTTTTTGTGACTTGGGCTCGTAGAATTTCAATACTGCCTTCTTTTTCTGACTGTGATATGTTGCAGAAATTAGAATTGAACTTGGTAGGTTGGCAACTTCTTCAAATTGTAGTGTAGAACGTTGTGATTGCATTTTTAGTCAGTTGTGGATAATAACATCTTTGCCCATTGTTCAATTTTATTTTTATTTAGTATTTCAATCTCAACTCCAGCTTCTTTGATTAAATCATAGTTAGTTTCAGGGTATTCGTCAAGGCAAATAAATTTCTTAATTCCAATAGTTATAGCCATTTTTGTACACTCTAAACAAGGAACAAATGTTGAATAAAGTATTGCACCTTGTGTACCAGCCTCAATTCCAAGTATTGCACAGTGCATTATCGCATTTGCCTCTGCATGGTTGCAGACACATCTGTCAAGCGCTTCACCCGACTTTATCTTACCTTCCATTCTATCTGTACATCTTTTACATCCACCCTCATAGCAGTTTTTTATTCCAGGTGGTGTTCCATTATAGCCAGTGGCTAATTGTCGATGATCCCTTGCAATTACAGCTCCAACTTTTCTTGTAATACAGTTAGAGCGTAGTTTTGCCAATTCTGCTTGTAACATGAAATATTCATCCCAAGATGGTCTTGTGAATTGCTCACTCATAGAAAATATCTAACTATCTTCAATATAACACTGACACTAGAAACAATACAAGTTAAACAAATAGACAACATATTGCTATTAGAAAGCATAAAAGACTTCGATCAGTAATTTTTCTTATGCCACAAGATTACATATCGCACAAGTTCATCAAGCCAAACTCAATCGAGTCGAGGCAGTATCAGATGTCACTTGCCAAAGACGCATCAAATCAGAATTCTCTTGTTGTATTACCAACAGGTCTTGGAAAAACCACAATTGCATTACAGGTTATTGTCGATTATTTGTCAAAGGCAAAAGGTGGTGTGTTATTTCTGGCTCCCACACGAGTTTTAGTAAATCAGCATTATGAGTTTCTCAAAGAAAATGTACTGCTTGATGATATTGGAATTATAACAGGAGAAGATCTGATTGCTAAAAGGAAAAAACTTTGGATAAACAGCATAATTTGCGCAACACCAGAAATTACAAGAAATGACCTACAGAGGCAAATTGTATCTCCTGACCAATTTAGCCTAGTAATATTTGATGAAGCACATAGGGCGATAGGAGACTATGCATACACTGCAATTGCTAATAGTTTCTCAGAAAATGTGCGATTTCTAGCAATGACGGCAACACTGCCAAGTGAAAAACAAAAAGCAGAAGAAATTATAAAATCATTACGCATACAATCAATATTACAAAAGACAGATGAAAGTCCAGATGTTAAGCCGTATATCCAAGAAACAAAAACAGAATGGATTAATGTGAATCTTCCATTAGAAATGAAAGCGATTCAGACATGTCTCAGACTTGCATTAGACGAAAGATATACGCAACTCCGAAAAAATGGAATACATGTATCAAAAGATAACAAATCACTTTCAGCACTGTTACGGATAAGGCAGTATGTTCTTACTCAAAATCGTAGATCAGCAAAGCCATTATTCACTGCAATTAGAATTACTTATGCACTAAACATACTTGAAGCACATGGTGTTACGTCATTTCTTAATTTCTGTGACAGAACACAGAAAAAGAAAGGTGCTGGAGTGAAGGAGCTTTTTGAAATAGACCCAAACTTTACACGTGCAGTGCAATTAGCAAAAATTGCACAATCAAAAGGCATAGAGCATTCAAAGATTCCTAAACTTCAAGATATCATATCTAGTGTTAAAGATAAGGCACTAATTTTTACCAGTTACCGTGATTCTGTAAAAGTCATAAATGAAAAATTAATTGGCATGGGAATAAAATCAGAAATTTTAATTGGAAAAGCAGGTGAAACTGGGCTTAAACAGAAAAAGCAAATTGAAACCGTCCAACGATTTCGTGATGGTGAAACCAAGGTTTTAGTTGCAACTCGTGTAGGAGAGGAAGGACTTGATGTATCAGAAGTTAATTTGGTAGTTTTTTATGATAATGTGCCAAGCTCAATTAGATTTATTCAGAGAAAAGGACGGACCGGCAGAAAAATGGCAGGGCGTCTTGTTGTTTTAATTGCAAAAGACACAATTGATGAGGTGTATTACTGGATTGGTAAAAGAAAAATTACATCTGCTAATGCAATGGGCAACACTCTATCAAAAAAACTTGAAAAAAACACTTCGGAATCAATGGACGAATTTCTTTAAATTATGAAAATCGTTTGATAATATGATATCCAAATTGTGTTTTTACAGGCTCAGAAACTTGACCAATTTCTAGTTTGAATGCAA
This sequence comes from Candidatus Nitrosopelagicus sp., assembly GCA_022450565.1. Taxonomy (GTDB): domain Archaea; phylum Thermoproteota; class Nitrososphaeria; order Nitrososphaerales; family Nitrosopumilaceae; genus Nitrosopelagicus. The sequence continues at coordinate 27,386 of JAKUOP010000015.1, forward strand.
CTTCCTCAAATGGCTTTACCATCATCCCTCTTGAGAAATAACCAAGATTTCCATCTCTTTTTGCACTACCAGAGTCGATTGAATTCTCCTTTGCAAGCCTTCCAAACTTTTCACCATTTTTAATTTTTTCAAGAATCTGTAATGCATGACTTTGTTTTTCAACTAAAATGTGTGAGCATTTGATTTTGTTTGCCATTCTATTTACTCAAAAATTCTTTCACGAATTTGTGGAACAAGCTTGTATGCCATGTCACGTACCTTCATCTGGTCTTGTGGTGTTGGATTTCCCTGTCCTTGCTGCATTTTCATTTGTGCAAGTGCAGCTACACCAAGTCCTAGAATTTGACCCATGATTAGTCCAAAGACAAATTCCTTGGAATCTTTGATTTTTAGAATTTCGTTACTTGCCTCTATTTCTTTGAAATATGCATCCTTCTGACTAATTGCAAGTTCAACTGTTTGGTTAATCATTGCTTGAAGTTCTTCTTCGGCTCCCATAAACCATTATCATGCAATCGATAAATAAATGATATGCAAGATCAGGATATGTTTTAATTAACCAATTTTGCTCTCATTGTATTGTTCACCTATTTTACAATCAAGAGTGCAAATGAGGCTTTACCAGGTGTAATAGAAAAATTCAACAACCTGAAGAAACAAAAAAATGAAATCATAAAAGCAGAGCAAGAACTTCAAATAATAATGTCATCATCAGATAACTTTGAAAAATATATCACACATAAACAAAAACTAAACTCTGCAATGACAAAGTTTTATCAATTGATTGAAGAACTTGAAGCAACAGGCGTTTCACTAAAAGGTTTGGACCAAGGATTGCTTGATTTCCCTTCAAAGCGTTTTGATGAAGATGTTTGGCTTTGCTGGAAGGATGGTGAAACAGAAATTAAGTTTTGGCATGATATGAATTCTGGGTTTAATGGAAGAAAACCAATTAGTATAAGTGATGAATCACTTGTTTAGAATAGTTCTTTTATTTTTTTTCTAGATATAATTATTATATGATTCAAAATGTATTCGTATATGATATCTTATTGGCTTCGAGCAATTCGAGTTAAATTTCTGCTAGCATCAGTGATAGCAGTTTCTTTAGGGCTTTCTATAACATGGTGGAACTCCGGCGGAATTGATATCTTTCAGGCTATACTTACAATGGCTGGTGTTGTGGCACTTCATGCAAGTGTTGATCTTCTAAACGACTATTGGGATTTTAAACGAGGAATAGATACAAAGACAAAACGTACTTCAATGAGTGGTGGCACAGGTGTTTTGCCAGAAGGCTTACTAAAACCAAAAAGTGTTTACAATGCTGGAATCTTATTTTTAATCATAGGTGGTCTTATTGGTGGCTACTTTGTTATGTTGCACGGTGTTGTAATTGGGGCTATTCTTGCATTTGCAATAGTTTCAATTTACTTTTATTCGACAAAAATTGTTAATTGGGGATTAGCAGAAGTATTTGTTGCAGTCAAAGGAACTTTGATTGTAATGGGAACATATTACATACAAAATTCTGATCTTACTGATATTTCTATTCTGAGTGGAATAGTTGTTGGTATTTTATCATCATTGGTTTTATTCGTGACATCATTTCCAGATCATGATGCTGACAAGGAAAAAGGTAGAAGAACTTTGGTAATATTATTTGGAAAACGAAATGCAGTATCAATTTACTATATTTTTCCAATCGTCTCATATAGTGTGATTTTAGGATGTGTTGTAATGTCCATCATTCCACTGTTTTGTCTTATCTCATTTGCAGCTATACCAGTTGCAATAAATTCAATAAAAAAATTGAAATCATCAGTTTCAGATAATGATAAAGTCATTCCAGCAATGAGATCAACATTGATGTTTAGTAGATTAGCAGGTACATTGTTTGTTATAGGATTTTTGATAGGCTATTAGATAATAGTATAATAAAAATACAGTATAGTTTGTTCATTATTAATGATTAGTGGCTTTGCAACATCTAAAGGAACAAAAACATTTACAGAAAAACATGGTTCTATACCAGATAGAAACTTCAATGTATTTGAGGAATTAAGCCTGTCAAACGTTGGAATTGGCACTTATCTTGGAAATCCAGATTCTGAAACTGATTCTGAAGTTAGACAAGCAGTGAAAAAATCTATAATGTCAGGAGTAAATGTGATTGATACTGCAATTAATTATCGTGCACAAAAGGCAGAACGTTCAGTAGGGAAAGCAATTGCTGAACTAATAGAGGAAAATAAAATCTCAAGAGATGAAGTTTTCATTTCTACAAAAAATGGCTATGTTACTAATGATGGAGATATTGCAGAAGATCTTATGCAGTATGTAATGCGTGAACTTGGAAAACCAGGAATTGTGAAAGAAGGTGACATTTCAGCCGGTTACCATTGCATGACAATACCATACCTTGAAGATCAGCTAAATAGAAGTATCAAAAATTTGGGTTTAGAATGTATTGATTTGATGTATTTACATAATGCAGTAGAAGGTCACCCTGAATTATCAAATGATGAATTTTTAGAAAAACTTACTTCTGTCATAGAATTTTATGAAGAAAAACGAAAAGAAGGAAAAATTCGTTTTTATGGAATGGCAACATGGGAGTGTTTCCGTGTAGACATAGACAACAAAATGTTTCTATCGTTGGAGAAAGTTGTTGAGACTGCAAAAGAGATTGGTGGTGCAAATCATGGATTACGATTTATACAATTACCATATAATTTTCATTTTGATCAAGCATACATGAAAAAAAATCAATTGTACGAACAAAAACAAGTTTCAGTTTTAGAATGTGCGCAAAGATTAGGAGTTGGTGTGTTTACAAGCGTTCCATTAATGCAAGGAAGATTATTGGAATGGGTAAAAAACTCTAAATTATTTTCAAATTTTTCTCCCCCTGTAGGTGCTTTACAGTTTGTTAGATCAACACCTGGTGTGTTAGCTCCGTTAATTGGACAAAAAAGTGATGCACATGTAACTGAGAATTTGGAGATTATGAAAATTCCACCTTTTTCTGAGAATGAATTTCAGGAAACTGTAAAAAAATTAGTTACATAGAATCTTCCTTAGAGATAAATACGCGTAATTTAGTAATGAATTATGTCAGTTACTGATCCTGTATGTGGTCTAGAATTTGATGAAAGTTTGGCCATAGTTCACGAGTTCAAAGATAAAAAATATTATTTTTGTTGTAACGGTTGTAGAAAGATCTTTATCAAAAAGCCACGGAAATACAAAAATTAGATAGGAAACTTTCCACACATTCTACAAAACTTAGAATTTTCACCAATTTCTGTACCACAGTCAGGGCAAATGTTTTGAATTGAGTCAGTTCTTACTGGGGCATCAAACTCTTCTCTGAATATTTCATAATAGTGTAGTGACTCTTTACTCCTAATTATTACTCCATCGTCTTTTTTTATTTTCTCAGTTTTTTTGGAAAAAATATCATCACTAACAATACTTTCAAAGAGTTTTGTAAGTTCAACAGTTCCTGCGCCATTTTGCATTGGAGATTTTTCCCTCCAAATAATACTTTTTGGTAAGTATTTTTCAAAGGTTTCCCTTAAAATCCACTTCCCAAAAATTTTTTCATTTTTATTATTAACTTTCATTGATACAGGAAGCGAATCTGCAAAATCTATTACACGATTGTCCAAAAAAGGTGTTTCAACCTCTATACCAAATGTTTTTGCAATTTCTTGAGAAGAGAAGTGCATTATTTTTTTAATCCGTTTTAATTCATCTTTAATTTCTTCTTTGGGTTTTTTCAAAAGAAAATTATATCCTGCAAAAATTTCATCCGCGCCGTCACCTGTTAGAACAGTTTTTACATTCTTTTTGTGTAATGCATCTAGTGACAAATACATAACAATAGAGTTTCTGATTTCAATATCATTGTAATTTTTTAATATTTTTATAGTATTTTTGATTCCATCTAGAATCTGCTCTGTGCTTACATAGCAGATCTCTAGTGGTATATTCAGATGTTTTGATATTATTTGGGAATATGTTAGATCTGTACCAAGAAAATCTTTGGTGATAATTGCAAGAGAATTTGTATCTCTATTTTTTATGAAATGCCCAATTATACTACTGTCCAAGCCACCTGATAATGAAATCCAGTTTGATTTACATTCCGAGATCACTTCCTCTAATATGGAGTAGGTTCTTGTTTGTGCCTCGTTCATGTATTTATAAAATATTAAAATTCACTTAAATTTTGTTTTTTGATTAACTTGTTAAGGTAAGCTAATTTGCTAACAATTTAAATCTGATAACAATTAGTTTGATGTAATGTTATTACCAGCAGAAATTGAATCAAAAACTCTAATTCCTGCATTACGTGCAATTTTGGCAAAAACATTAGCTGAAAAACATAAAATCAGAGAAGACGAAATTTCCAAAATGCTTGGTGTAACACAGGCTGCAGTTAGTAATTACATCCGTGGTACTAGAGGTGATCCTGAATTAATCAAAAAACTTCTTACAGAGAACCAAGTATCTGAAATGATTTATGAAATCAGTGATGATTTATCATCTGACAGAGCATATTCTCCATCAAGTCTTTCAAAATTCATCGGTCTTTGTAATTATATAAAATCCAGTCTTTTGATTTGTGATATTCATCATAATTTGGAGTCAGACATAGATGAAGCAGTTTGTAAAGAATGCGAGAATATGTTACTGAAAGGACCTGGCAGTGTCTATTAACTTTTCAATAAAATTATCTTAATATTAGAAATCATACCATCGTCTTCTGATATTTCACTATCTAGTAAAATATCAGAAATTTTGGAGTTACCCTTTAGCATATTCTCAGTAATTATATTTGCAATGGCAACAGCATTTGGAATTGTGTCACCACTTGCTTTAAGAATTAATTTATTTGTTAATGAAAATTTTGACAGTATGTCTATGGCAGTTTTCATAACTGGATCATTATTAACAATTAATTCATTTTCTTTTTCCGATTCACTATCTGTGATCGATCCAGTTTGATGTGCTTCTTGTTCACTCACTATTTTTTTTGAACAAAATCATCTTTTAAATAAAATGGACGATTGGTTCATTTATTCAAAGTTAAACAGTGGTATATTTTGAAAATCACCGTTTGGTTGAACCCTTCTAATAGTAATTGGAATAACTCTCTGATCTAATTCTTCCATTGCTATTTGCAATGATGTTGTTGCATTTTTTGGTATGTCAATAAATGGTGGTGCACCTAATGATAATTGTAATGCACGTGCTCCCATTATTCTGGCTTTCTCAAATCGTGTTAATGTTGGAGGACCCATGAGAATTTTATTTTCACTCTCTAATTCTTCTGGCGTGTGTTCATGATCTTTGTCTATAATTTCACGTTCACGTATTTCATCACATATTTTATCTAAATCTTGCATTTCTTTTTCGGATAGTTCTTTGGTTGATTCTATGATTTTTCTATAATTTTCAATTGCTTTTAGCAAGCTTGTATCAGCAGTAAAGTCTTCCTCAGGATCAGGTATTTCAGAATCAGGACTTTTTTCTTCTACAATTTCTTTTGGTGGATCTTGTCCCTTTGAGATATTTTCATTTTTTGAATCTGACAAGTAAATAATATCAAAAATGCCATTATATAATCCAAGCAATTACCCAAAGAATGAGTGAAATATCCGTTTCTAAATTCAATCTAATTTTAGAAACAAGTGATAACCAAATTATAAAATGTGAGCTAAAACGCCATCTTTCCCCAAAAACTGTTGGTAAGATACAACGTGCATTACCCATTCAGGGAAACGCCCATCTTTTAGGAAAAAGTGCAATTTATTTTGAATCCTCAATTGAATCTGGAATAGAGCGTAAAAAAAATATATTCAACAAAGGTGACATAGCATTTTTACCAGTTGGAAAAATGATTTGTTTTTTTTATTCTGATTCCAAAGTTGGAAAGACAATGACATTGATAGGCAAAATAACTGATGGTATAGAAAAATTATCTGTTGTTAATTCTGGGAGTGAATTAAAGCTTTATTGTGAAACTGGAACATAGATATGGTGGCCACTAAATCCGCCTACCCTTTTTACGGCTCCATTTTTATATGATTTCACAAGAAATGCATTAGCAGTTGAAATTTTCACGTTTGTTTGCCTTGCAAGGTCATGCACTGTTATCACTTTTGAATTTTGAATGATTTTTGTTGCATTTTCTTCGTTAATCATTACATCAACTTCCTTTTTCTCTGTGGTAGGTTTTTTGTCTTTTTTTGGTTTACCATCTTTTCCTTTCTGTGGTTTGTCTTTTGATGATACGGATTTGTTTTTGTTTGCCATGTATTTTTTGATAGTGAGCCATTTATAAACGAACAAAAAATTTAGTGTTTTCAACTTTATTAATACTAGAAAAAAATACATTTCATGGGAATTGTCGGAAAGGGAGCTAAATGCAATGTCAGTGGCTGTGAAAATGATGCAGTTCGTTCTTTAAACACAGGAAAAGTTGAGGATGCGGGATTAAGTGTTTCATCAAGTGGGAAAAAAACTGCATTATGTAAAGAGCATTATAAAGAATGGAAGAAAGAGACTAAAGGCGATAGAGACTTAGAGCGTGCTCGTTATGATCGATTCTAGAATCCTTATTCAGGTTTACATGACGTCATTGTATAGATTTGCTCAGAAATTTTGTCTAATGCTTCATTACTTTCTGCAGCATCGATTTGTTGTTTAACACTTGAAAGTAAGTTTCTTTCAAATGAATTCAAAGTTATAGAACCACCACCAACTGTATTTTGAGACATACATTTGTCAATCTCTTCAAGTATCTGAGCTTTCTTTCCAGATAAATTATCAGTTACACCGTCAAGTTCTATTGAAACATCAACCTGACTAAAGATATAGGCAGAAGTAGAAAATCCTACTATGACAACAGTTGCCAGAATTATAATAAACATTTTATCCATAACTTCGGACAGAATTAACCTCTTTTATTTTTTACAGTCGAATAGTTTATGAGGCGTTAGTTTTTTCAGTTATTCATGTCAAAAAGGAAAGCTGGTAAACATTCACGTTTTGCAGATCAAAAAGCAGCACGTCGAAAGGCTAAAACTAATAAGAAATAATAATTTTATAATTAGGAACGTATTCTTCGCGAATCGTCACTTTCGTTAGATTTGATATATTTATTGACAACTTTTGTAACATTCGTAATAACATCACATGGGTGTGCATCCACTTCAGTGCTAAACATTAGTAGGCCGTCTTTTCCACATGCCATAGTAATACGATTAACCTTTCCATATTTTGTCATTGAATATTCTGGTGCACCAATCTCATCGGCAAAATGCATTCTGGTCTTCCATCTCATAATTGCCTGCGTCATGGACTTTCTAGTTTGATCTTTATCAAAATGTCGTGAAATACCACCCTGCATTTTTTCATACACATCCCCACTAAAGGAATTGTAAATTCCAACATATCGTATACTAGAATCAAGTTCTAATAGTTCCGAACATAATTTTCCGTAGTCCATAACAAAACAATAACTAAATTTAATATATTATAAGGTTTTGTGCAAAGAATATTCATAACATTAGAGTCATCAAGAATTATTATGAATATTATTGATGTATCTAATCTTGAGCGTATTGATAAAAAACCAACCAGAAGAATGACTCTTCTATCAAATGGTGAAGTAATGCAAAATGGATTTAAAATTAAAACACTTGAACTTCGGCTTTATACAAATATACTCCAAAACAAACCTTTGTCACATTCTATCATAACAGCATATCTTGAAACTGATGAACATTCAATCGAAACGTTGTACGATGAAGGTGGTTTAGAGGATAATGCACTAGAAAAATCCACGGAGTTATTGACGAATAGTCTTGGGTTATCAGGATTAATTCTACGATTAATCATATCACTTGAAAATACACTAAAAGTTCAAAATGACCAATAGGATTTATCATATAAAACTCTCAGAAGATGATAAAAAACCAAAATGTGCATTGTGTAATCAGGAATCGTTGTTTTATTGTAACATGAACGATCTGTATTATTGTCATAAACATGTAGTCGGTCATGACGAAAATGAAATTTAGTATGTAATTGATTTTTAAATAACTAATAAAATCAAAATGAGTATGGATGATTCACAGCGAAATTCATTTGTCTTACAGATAGTCAATATGCTTGAAAATGATAAAGTATCTCTTGATGAACAAGATCCAAAAATTTTGCAAAAATATCAAAAGTTTGCATCTAATCAACTTGAAATGGAAGATTCAGACGCAGCAGAAATTGTTAATGAAGCATTCTTGTATCTTAAAATGCAGCATAGTACAGATATTGATCCTGTAAAAGAAGGTGACAGATTTGCTGCAGGTTTTAGTTAATTGAAATTATATCATAACACTTAATTCAATTAAACAAACTAACTCAATTCATGCGTGTATTACAATTACATTGTGATAACATTGAGTATACACCAACTAAAAAAGAAATTTCATCTGCGGAAGACATTGAACCAAAGACAGTTAGATTTGAAGAAATTGTAGTGTGTTTTGTAGCAATTGAAAAAGATGACAATGATACTGTTGTACAAAATGCGGTTCAACAAATTGAAGACTCGATGAAAAAGATTGGTTCTAAAAAATTACTTTTATATCCATATGCACATCTTAGTGCAGATCTTGCATCTCCTACAACTGCTATATCGATTCTAAATTCGTTAGAAAAAAGTTTTAATGAGATTGAAGTTATGCACGCACCTTTTGGCTGGACAAAATCATACCAGCTTAAGGTTAAAGGCCATCCATTAGCTGAAAGTTCAAAAATAATAACAGCGCATTCGCAAAAAGAAAAGACCTCAGCAGCATTAGATTCAGAATCCAAAATTAAATCATTTTGGCATATTATTACACCTGATGGAGAATTACATGATGTTGGGGATTTTGATTTTTCTAAACATCCTAAGCTTGAGGTTTTAGCAAAATATGAGGCATCTAAAAAAAGAATTGTTGATGAACCACCACCACACGTCGCATTAATGAAAAAATTAGCAATTGCTGATTATGAACCTGCCTCAGATCAAGGCAATATGCGTTATTTTCCAAATGGGCGTCTTATAAAATCACAGATTGAACAATTTGTAACTGATAAGGTTAGAGATTATGGTGGTTATGAAGTTGAGACACCGATAATGTATGATTCACATCATCCAAGTATGGAAAGTTATTTCAATAGATTTCCTGCTCGTCAATATAGTATAGATTCAGAAGGAAAAAAATTATTTTTAAGATTTGCTGCATGTTTTGGTCAGTTTTTAATGGCGAATGATTTTCAGATATCATACAAAAATTTGCCATACAGATTGTATGAGCTTACCCGTTATAGTTTTAGACGTGAACAATCTGGCGAACTAGTTGGATTAAGAAGACTGAGAGCTTTTACAATGCCTGATTGTCATGCATTTTGTAAAGATATGTCACAGGCAATTGATGAATTTAGAACGAGATTTGATTTATCGCGTGACGTCTTAAGTGGATTTGGCATTACATCTGATGATTATGAAATGGCAATCAGATTTACTGAAGATTTCTATAATGAAAATAAGGTTCTCATTAATGAAATGGTAAAAAAAATTGGTAAGCCAGTTCTTGTTGAAATGTGGAAAGAACGATTTTTTTACTTTGTATTAAAATGGGAGTTTAATTACATTGATAACCTTGGTAAGGCGTCTGCTCTTTCTACTGATCAAATTGATGTTGAAAATGGGAATCGTTATGGCATAGAATTTGTTGATGAAAAAAACCAATCAAAGAATCCAATAATACTTCATAATTCTCCTAGTGGTGCAATTGAACGAATAATCTATGTTTTACTAGAAAAATCCGCTAAAGATTCCAAGGAAGGTCGAAAACCACAACTGCCCTTGTGGCTTGCACCTACACAAGTAAGAATAATTCCATTGAAGGATGAATTTCTTAATTTCAGTAAAAGTCTTGTAGAGAAGTTATCTGAGAAAAATATCCGAGTTGATATTGATGATCGTAATGATAGTATAGGAAAAAGAATTCGTGAAGCTGAAAAAGAGTGGATTAGGTATATTCTAGTAATAGGTGAAAAGGAAGCAAATTCGTCTAATCTAAGTGTGCGAGATAGAAATTCAACTGATGTCCGAGATTTGACATTTGAAGAATTTTCTGGTGAAATAAATGAACTCACAAAGAATAAACCATTTTCCAAACTAAATATGCCACTTCTATTATCAAAACGGCCAATTATACAGGTATGAGTTTATTTCTGGGTAGTTTTTCATTTTCAGTTGATTGATATGAGTTATACAGATTTGTATTTGACGCAATCACCCTTGATAATAAGTCCTGATAATAAATCAGAGCCAATTGCAAACATTTTTGGTGTTCCTTTTGATTCAACTCATTCGTATAAACCCGGATGTAGGTTTGGACCAGATGTAATTCGTGATGCATTTAACAATATAGAAATATTTCATCCCCAACTTCAAGTTGATTTAGAATCTGCAAATATCAAAGATTATGGAAATATACAACATACAGTTGTTGCAACAGAAATGTTAACCATGGTAGAGAAAGTAACAACTGAATTAAGAAAAGAAAATAAGATCTTAGTCACACTTGGCGGAGAGCATTTACTAACATTAGGAACATACATGAGTTTTCCAAAAGAAACTGGATACATTGTCTTTGACGCACATTATGATTTGCGTGAAGAATATGCTAATACAAAACTAAGTCATGCTGCATATCTTAGAAGAATAGTAGAGAAACGTGGTGCAGAAAACATTATTCATGTTGGAGCACGATCATTTGTTAGAGAGGAATTAGAATTCTTAACAAAACATAAGATAAATTCAATATCAGATAAGGAAATACGATTAGGTAACGCAGGTAGACTATTGAAAGATGCCGTGTCAAGGTTTGATGAATTGTATGTTAGTATTGATTTGGATGTAGTTGATCCAGCATTTGCACCAGGCGTTGGTAATCCTGAAGCAGTAGGAATCACGTCTAGAGAATTATATGATATGATAACTTCTTTAGAAAATAAAAAAATTATTGGAACTGATGTGGTTGAATTAAATCCCTCATTTGATAATGGCTCCACTGCAGCATTAGCAGCTAAAATGATTTCAACTATTATTGCAATGAATGTTAAATGAATCTAATTCTTTTAATTTTATCAGAACATAAAATTAGTGGTTAATTTGCTAAATAATTTACGTGATTCATTAAAACCATATTTACAGAAAATCGGTCAGGTGTTTGCCTCNACAGGCATATCACCAAATGTATGGACAGTTATTGGCTTGNTTTTTGCATTTGTCTCATCAATAGTTTATGGAATTAGTTTTGAATACTCATTAATTTTAGGCGGAATTATACTACTAATTTCTGGTTTTTTTGATATTGTAGACGGTCAAGTTGCAAGATATACTAATAAGATTACAAAATCTGGTGGATTTTTAGATTCTGTTTTTGATAAAATTGCTGAAGTATCAATATTCTTTGGTATCTTGATTGGCGGGTATGCTGAACCATATCTAGTTTTTCTTGCAATAACACTTTCTTTACTCGTTAGTTATACCCGTGCAATAGCTGATACCGCAAAAATAAAGTTACAAGGTGTTGGTATAGGAGAAAGGGCTGAAAGATTATTAGTAATTGCAATAATAGGTATGATAGGATTTATGGAAATTGCTATAATTATTGTTATAATAATTGCAGCAATAACACTAATTCAAAGATTATATCTGTTATCAAAGGGCTCTAAGAAGATTTAACGAAGCTTTGTATGTTGCCTTCTCTGTTCAGAAGAACGAATCTTTAGAACTTTGAAATGAATTGCACATGAAATACAATACCATTTTGTTACTTTTGGTGCAGCAATATATGCACCTTGAGCTCTAAGTTCTTTTGCCAACTGATGTTCAACCAAACTAAGTCTTGAAGTAACTTTTTTTGCTTTATCTTTTGGAACAGTTCCACCACAGTTCACACATTGAATTACTGATGATGAGCCTTTACCTCCTTTTCTTCTACCTCTACTAGCTCGTTTAAGTGGCATGCATTTTGTCTAGTTTGTCTATATATAAATGCGATATTGAAATTTGTCGTTCCTAAAATTTAAAGAATTTAAGGTATGATTGTTGATATTAACTATGAATGGTTTATGTCATAATTGCTTAAAGTCTAATGTTGAGGTTTTTCCAGCTCGAGGAAAAGTGTTGTGTAAAGATTGCATGAAAGAAACAGATAATTCTAAATCAAAATAAATTCCCATAAATCATGAAACTCGGAATAATTTCACACTGTACGATTGATACTATTGTATTCAATGATATTGAGTATGATGTAGCAGGTGGTCCTGCATGTTATTGTGCATTCACCGCTAAGAATCAAAAATTTGACGTTGATATCTACACAAAATTTGGTCCTGATTTCCCTTTGCGTGACAAATTAGATAATTTCAATATTTTAACTGAAGATCCACTTTCTCAACAAATGACAACCAAATTTAAGATACTACTTGATGGAGCAGAGCGAAGACTGTTTGTTCAAGAAAAATGTGAAGAAATAGAATTTGTTGAAAACAAAACGGATGGTCTAATCATCAGTCCTGTTTTTGATGAAATAAGTCTAGATGTATATAACAAGATTAAGAATACATCTGATTTTATAATGCTTGATCCACAAGGATTCTTAAGAAAAAAAACTGCTGACAATGAAATTCTTTTAGAAAATTCTAAAATTGATCTCTCAAAAATTTCTGCAATCAAAACAAATTCTGATGAAATAAAAGCATTAACTGGATTTGTTGGAGATGAAGCAATGAACTTTTTACAAAAACAGGGAATAGAACATGTCATATTAACAGACAAACAAAATATTTCACTACTAGTAAAGGATAAAATTTATTCAATTAATCTACCCAAACTAAAATTATATGATACAACAGGAATTGGTGACATTTTTTGTTCAACTTTTTGCTGTACAATGTTGAAAGAGAGGGACTTTCTTTGGGCATTATGTTTTGCTGGTGGTGCAGCACAAGCAGCAATTGAAAATAAAAAAATTGGACTAGAAAAAATTCCTCAAAAAGGAGCAATTGAAAATAATGGTTCATATTTTTACAATATGGTGAAATTCAGAACGATCTAAGATATATTGTGCTTTTGGACAAATTACATCTATGAATATTGGAATAACTGGCACAGGACTCACACCTGCATCAATTACTAACCTAAAAAAAATCCTTGATGATGCTGACATTAATGTTTCATCTATTGGTACAAAATCTAAAACAAAAAAATTGGATTGTGTCATTGTTTTAGGTGGAGACAGGGGAGTAAGAAACTATTTTCACAGCACATTTGATTCAACATTACCAGTTTTGGGAATTAATGAATCTGAATCTAATGGTTTTTTGGCACAAATTGATCTAAAAGAATTTTCAGCGTATGTTAAAAAATTAAAAAAAATGAATTTTAGAATAGAAGAAGTTCCAAGACTCGGTGTAAAAATTGATGGAAAAAACGTTTTTCCTGTTTTAAACGATGTTGCTGTTTTTTCCTCAAAAAGTGCAATGTTAATGGAACATACACTACGAGTAAATGGAGATGAAGTATGGCATGACAGTAGTGATGGAATAATTATCTCCACACCGATTGGCTCATCAGCTTATTCAATGTCAGCTGGGGGTCCTGTAATTTTTCAAGATTCATCTGTCTTTGGAATAATTTCTGTGAATTCATTAGATGTTATTCGAAGACCACTAATCGTATCAAATGATAGTATAATTGAGATAGATGAAATTTCTGCACGAACTAATTGTGATGTAGTATTAGATGGTATAGATAGATTCAAAGTGAACAAAATTGTTGAGGCAACAAAGTTTGTTCCATCAGCACAAATTATTCGCTTAAAAAAAGATTCTACAGCAATATCTGCACTAGCAAAAAAAGTTCAATTAGCTGAAGATTTACTTAACATGCCTCCTAGTTCAAAATTATTATTAAAAATATTAGAATACGAAGGTTCAATGACACAAAAAGAAATAGCAAGTAAAACTATGTTGCCTGATAGAACTGTCAGGCTTGCTATGACTCATCTTTTAGAAAAAGGTTACGTGAAGAGAAAGATTTCAGTTAGAGATTCTAGACAGAAAATTTATGAAATAACAAAACTTGACTGATGAAAANATCAATTGANGATCTATNTTTTATACAAATTTTGTTAGAATAGTTTACCTGGATTATGTGTGATTTTATCATACCTTCTGCGATAAACTCACTAATCCAAGGTAAATTAGCTTAAATACTGAAATTGTAAGTATTGTAAAATGAACTTGAGATGTACTTCATGCGCAAAATACTGCTGTGATGATAAAAGGTGTTCATGTGCATGCCACAAAAAATCATTTAATCGCTCTAATCAGTATTTGGCTAACATCATGGATAACTTAACAAAGCAGAAAATCATACCAATGAAAAAAATGGATATTGGATGGCATGCTAATTTTCTTGGCTCTATGATGAAATTTGAATAAAAAATCAAGCAATTGGACGAACCAAATCTAAATAAAACTCAAAAAATTAGGTTAATTAATTATGATTGGAAATGATTTAGGAGATTTACGGAGAAGTCATTATTCAGTTGAACTTAGTTCCTTACAGGAAGGTACAGAAGTAGTTGTAATGGGTTGGGTTCTAACTGTTCGTGGTCACGGTAATATCGTATTTGCAACAATCAGAGATAAGGTAGGTAATATTCAGATTATCACAAAAAGTGGAGAGTGTGACGATGACATACGTGAAAAAATTTCATCCTTGAAACAGCATTCATCAATTGCAGTTGTAGGCAAAACAAGAAAAAATGAAAAATCACCCACTGGTATTGAGGTAGTTCCTAGTGAGCTTAGAGTCTTTTCTGAAGTAGAAAAAATACCACCTTTTGAACCATATGCAAAAAGTGTAAAAAATATTGATACACGATTAGAAGTTAGGGCACTTGATCTTAGGAGAACTGTCTTACAAAAAATATTTCTTGCGCGAAGTCTAACGTTAAGAGCAATACGTGATTATCTTTCAACAAAGGACTTTGTTGAAATTAATACTCCAAAAATGATTGCAACTGCAACTGAAGGTGGTGCTGCATTGTTTCCAATATTTTATTATAATAAGGAAGCATTCTTGGCTCAGAGCCCTCAGTTGTATAAAGAGCAGTTGACAATGAGTTTTGAAAAAGTATTTGAGATTGCACCAATATTTCGTGCCGAACCATCAAGAACAAATCGTCACTTGTCTGAAGCAATTTCAATAGATTTTGAAGAAGCATATGTTGATTATAATGATGTAATGGATAGAATAGAAGATCTTGTAAATGCATGTATTACTACTGTACAACAATTTGTAAAGGAAAATCCTGAAACTGATTTCAAAGTTCCAGACATGCCAGACAAAATTCCACGTTACAAGTATTCAGAATTAATTGAAAAAATGCAAAGTGCTGGGCTCAAAACTCAATGGGGTGATGATTTGTATCCAAAAAATCTACAAAAGATTGGTCTTACAGGATTCTACTTTATTGTTGATTGGCCAATGGGACCTAAACCATTCTATGTCAAAGTAAAAAATGACGACCCAAAAATTTCTGAATCATTTGATTTGATGTGGGGTGATTTGGAGTTGTCATCTGGTAGTACAAGAATTGAGAAAAAGTCAGAATTAGAAGAACGTATGAAGAATAAGGGTATGAAGATTGATTCATTTGATTATCATCTTAATGTATTTGATTTTGGAGTTCCACCACACGCCGGATGTGGAATTGGTCTTGAGAGATTAATGATGGCACTAACTGGAACTGAGAATATTCGTGATACAACATTTTATCCCCGAGACGTTGATAGATTAACTCCTTAAGACGCATCAAACTACATTCGTCTAAATTCTCTAACGCCTTTTTCTGTAATTTTTAATTGGATTGATTTTCCAAAAGGACCATTTTTTTCTACTGGTTTCATGCAACCTCTCCTTTCAAGTTCTTGTAAGATTCTGTCCAGATTATTCACAGACAGATTTCCTCTTTTTTGTAGTTCTTCAAATTTTGAAATGTTTGTCATCAACAAACCAAGTACAATTTTTTCTTTAGACCAATTCTTTGTTGAAAATTCCTCCCTGTTGGGTGATTCTGTAAAGTTATCAGAAGATGATTCTGTAAAGTTATCAGAAGGTGGTTCTTTGAAGAAATTTCCACGGGGAGTCTCAGGACGAGTAGCAATATTTGGTTTTAAACCAGCACGTCTCAAAAGTCTAGGCAGCACTCTGGCTAGTGGTATGATCAAAAATATGAGTAAATAAATCCACGAATAATTTGGTTCCATATTATACCATATCTCATCAAAAGTAATAATGTATGTGTTAGTTTCTATAAATATTTCAAAGCAGTGTCTTGGAAACTTCGCATACTATATTTAGTGTAATGCCGTACCTAGTCCATTGTCTAGATATCAAGGTCAACGAGTCAAAGTGAATGTAGGAGCGGCAAAATTAGTAATTATCGGAATTATTGCTTTAATCATAATTGGCGTTATGGTCGGTTCTGCAATATCAATTGTTGATGCAGGATTCAGAGGAGTTTTACTTCACTGGAACGCTGTAGATTTGGTTGCACCTCCACTAGATGAAGGACTGCATTTTATTGTTCCATTCCAAGATTCAGTTATTCCACTTGAAGTTCGTACCTTAAAGTATACAAAGTCTACAACGTCGGCATCACAAGACCTTCAGACAGTATCAACTGAGATTACAGTAAACTATCATCCAGAACCAAACTCTGTTAANTATCTATACAAAGAAGTTGGTTTGGACTATGAGAACCGTATCATTCAACCAACAGTGGAGGAAGTTGTAAAACAGGTAACTGCAAATTATAACGCTGAAGAATTAATTACAAAAAGACCTCAGGTAAAACAAGATATTCAAAATGAAATTACTGCACGTCTTGCTGATTTCAACATTACAACTGAAATTGTATCAATTACAGATTTCCAGTTCTCAATATTGTTTGCACAAGCAATTGAAGCTAAAGTAGAAGCCGAACAACGTGCACTACAAGCAGAAAATGACTTGAAAAGAATTGAGGTAGAAGCAAGACAGTTTGAGGCACAAGCAATCGGTATTGCACAAGCAAACATTGCAGAAGCAGCTGGTGAAGCAGAAGCAATTAACATTATCAACCAAGCACTTGCAAACAATCCATTCTATCTAGAATGGCTCAAGACACAACAATGGGATGGAGTACTACCACTAGTTGTTGGTGAAGGTGGAACACCATTTATACAAATTCCAACAAAACCTTAGTTCCATGGCATACGCTTGGATAATTCCAATTGCAGTAGTAGCGATTCTAGGTCTATCTGGATATCTGGTGTATAGGTATGTAATTTTTGACATCTTGGCAAATAACACAGTCAATAATACATTGAAAAGATACAACATCAAAAAGACACAATTTGAGATAGTCAAAGAGTTTAACGAAAACAAAGGCGAGAAACTATCTGATTCAGAAATTAATCGCTTAGCAAAACACTATCGTAGAAACGAACCTGATCAATTCTTATCAATGTATGACAATCTTCGAGATGACCAACATACATAAACTAACTCTTAAGAGCTAGATGTTTTTAGATTAACACCGTAGGGAAAAAAATTGGTTGACGAAGGGGAAATCATTCGAGTAGCAAAATTAATGAAAATTGATCTTGAGGATCATACCGAGCACGTAGGTAGAGTAAAAAAAATGCTCGAGTATTTCGACATTTTAGACCAGATTGACCTTTCCTCTGAAGAAATCGTTTCTCAGGAGAAGGCACTTGCTGAATTACGAAAAGACGAGTTTGTCCCTAATGATAAAAAACTAATAGAATCTCTAAAAAACTTCCGTGAACACTATGTTCGGGCTCCAAAGATGAATTAAATGAACCTGAAAACCTCGATTCTAGACTACATCAATGATGTAAAATCTGGGTCATTTTCCGTAGAGGAATTCACATCTGCAACTATTCAGCGAATTAAGGACGTTGATGGTGATGTACATGCATATCTTTCATTAAACGAGTCTGCAATCGATGATGCAAGAGCAATTGATAAGAAAATATCTGCAGGTGAAAAAGTTGGCACATGCTATGGGTTTCCTATTTCAATCAAAGATAACATATGCATCACAGGCTCAAAAACTACTTGCGCCTCAAAAATCTTGGAAAATTTTGTAGCGCCATATACTGCTACAGTTGTAAGTAAACTCCAAAGTGAAGATGCTATAGTTACAGGAAAGACAAACTTGGACGAATTTGCCATGGGATTAACTACAGAGTTCAGTGCATATGGACCCACAAAAAATCCATGGAATTTGAAATATGTTCCAGGCGGTTCCTCTGGAGGAAGTGCAGCATCAGTTGCTGCAAATGAATGTCTGGCATCATTAGGCTCTGATACAGGTGGATCTGTCAGAAACCCTGCCAGTTTTTGCTCAGTTGTAGGCCTAAAACCAACTTATGGTTTGATCAGCAGATACGGACTAATTTCTTATGCAAACAGCATTGAACAGATTGGTCCAGTGACAAAAACAGTCAAGGACTGTGGTTTCTTACTAAACGTTATTGCAGGGCAAGATAGCAATGACGATACAACAATTGACAATGCAAATTCTGACTATCTAAATGACATTGAACAGGGAATTGAAGGAAAAAATATTGGCATAATAAAAGAAATGACATCTGACGGGCTGAGTCCTGAAGTTTCATCTGCAACAAAAAATGCAATTCAGGATTTTGAAAAATTGGGAGCCCACTGTGAAGAGGTGTCTTTGCCAACCATACCATATACTGTTGCCGCATACTATACAATCACATCAACAGAGGCTGGAAGCAACCTTGCAAGATATGACAATATTAGATATGGATATGATTTTGAATCTGAAGGGTATGAATACAATTCTTACATCTCTAAATCACGAACCAAGTTTGGTCCTGAGGTTATACGTAGAATAATCTTAGGCGGATTTGTTCCATCTGCTGGTCATGCAGGAAAATATTTCCTTAAGGCATTAAAGGTCAAATCAAAATTAATTTCTGAAGCGAACAGTGCATTTGAAAAATATGACTATCTCATATCACCCACTGCTCCAGTTCAACCATTCCAATTTGGAGAAAAAATTGATGATCCTGTGACATTGATGCTGTTGGATTACAATACAGTTACTGCAAACCTTACCGGCAAACCTGCCATATCTGTCCCATACCGTGTCACTGATGGATTACCAATAGGAATGCAAATTATTGGAGATGGTAAGAGTGAAAAATCGTTACTACAGGCTGCATATGCATTAGAATCAAAGACAGACCTACCGGAGGTTCCACTATGACCAAGATTGGATTAGAGATTCACTGCCAACTTACAAAATTGGAAAGCAAGTTATTTTGTTCATGCAAGGCAAACTACCGCGAATTTGAGCCAAATCATAACATCTGCCCAGTTTGCATGGGACTGCCAGGCTCACTTCCTAGGCTAAACCAGAAGGCAGTGGAATCTGCTACCAGTATAGCGATGGCATTAAGCTGTAAGACACCTGAAAAGATTGCATTTTTCAGGAAAAATTATTTCTATCCCGACTTGCCAAAAAACTTCCAGATCACGCAACTCAATGTTTACGGTGACATGAGCATTGGAGGAGAAGGATATGTTGATGTCGAAGGTGCAAAAATCAAAATCAGACGTATACAATTAGAAGAAGATCCTGGCAGACTGATATACGAAGGAGAATCTGAGAGAACAAAAATTACTCTAGTAGATTACAACAGGGCAGGAACTCCACTGGTGGAAATTGTAACTGATCCTGACTTTGAGAACCCACGTCAGGTCAGAGTGTTTCTAAACATACTATCTGATTTGCTAGAAAATCTTGGGGTTGCAGAACCCGGACTGGAAGGTGCAATGCGTGCAGACGGTAACGTATCAATCGAAGGCGGCAACAAGGTCGAGATAAAAAATATTGGTTCGTTCCATGATTTAGAAAAAGCGTTGCATTTTGAGATTACACGGCAGGAAAGTTTGTCTGAAAGAGACATTGAGATTGTTCAGGAAACCAGACATTGGGATGACAGACGAAAGATTACTATCAGTTCTAGAAGTAAGGAAGAAGATCAGGATTATCGCTATTTCTTGGAAAATGATATACCCTGGGTGAAAATTGATCAGGAAACTATAACATCACTTCAAAAGAACATGCCAGAAAGCATTAGTTCAAAGAAAGAAAGGTTTGTAGAAAAATTTGATATTGCACCACAGGTAGCCGACATTTTGGCATCGGACAAATATTATTTTGACCTGTTTGAAAACGCACACTCTGATTCAGATGCAAAAGACATTGCAAATCTGATAACTACTGATTTGATGGGTTTTGTAGACACAAAAGAGAAACGTGAAAAATCCAAACTGACCTCACAGCACTTGTCTGATTTGATTGCCGCAATTAATGATAAAACACTAACTCGAACATCATCAAAGACTGCCTTGCAGGAAATTGTGAAATCCGGCAAATCTGTAAAGGAATTACTCTCAGAAATGGACCTAGGTCAGGTTTCTGATTCGTCTGAAATTGAGAATATCATCATGGAGGTCTTTGAGGAAGAAAAGCAGGCAGTGCTTGATGCAAAAGAAAACCCAGAAACTGTGAATTATCTTGTAGGTAAGGTAATGCAAAAAACAAAGGGAAAGGCAGACCCTACAAAAACACTAGAATTAATAAAATCAAAACTGGGCTAATAGTGATGTATAATGATGTATGAAATTGTATTTTTTTCAAAGGTTTTTTACCATATAATATTATGATAATATAGGATCAGTTAGTTAATGAGATGAAAGTCTCATTTTCTAACTTTTTTAGTTTCTATCTGCAGTTATTTTCTTCAATTCAGAAAGAATCAAAATCAGTATTTCTTTTTCATTTAGTTTCAAAAGTTCTCTTGTTTCATCTTCAGTA
Organism: Candidatus Nitrosopelagicus sp.; assembly: GCA_022450565.1. Classification (GTDB taxonomy): domain Archaea; phylum Thermoproteota; class Nitrososphaeria; order Nitrososphaerales; family Nitrosopumilaceae; genus Nitrosopelagicus. The sequence goes on from JAKUOP010000015.1 coordinate 48,460, forward strand.
AATTGAATATCTTCATTTAATTTATCGTACGTAGTTAATGAATCACTCATAAATTATTATGTTAATATCGAGTTATTAAGAATAAACTTGTAAAATTATTGGTAGGTTTGGCATTTAACAGCCAGTTAAGTGAGCGCTTGGTAAGGAACTCACTTGACACCTACCATTTAGTTGGATTTTTTTTGATCACAAGGAATCCATAGTATCAGCCCAGTATTTCATCATGGTTGTATAAAATATGACATGGAATATTAACCTCTTATACCCACATTATCTATGGGAAGTGGAACGAAATATCTGGCACTGGAAAACTTCTTAATGGATAAAACTGAAAATATTACTTTAACATTTATAGAAATTAATGAAATAATTGGAGAAAAACTCCCTGTTCCAAGTGATTCAGCAGTATTCAAAGCAGGTTACAAAGTTGAAAAGATTGATTTCAAAACAAAATCTGTAAAATTTTCAAAAATTGATTAATCATTTAATACAATTAATTCTGCTTCATAATCGGCAACTCATCAGCGTCTTAGGAACTCAGAGAGAACCTCGTCTAATTTATAATCATCAGCAACAACACTTGGAATTATCAATTATAAAGAATTTTCAATTACTACTTTTTACAGATGCATTTAGGGCGTTTTAGTTGACATTTGTTACAATAATGCCTTCGTGTTCGTGCTACTGCCATACTCAAACATCATTGGTGAGTGGATAAAGGTTTTCACATTTTATTATGGAAACAGGTTCCCTGACCAGTGTGACATGCTGGACCTGATGGTTCTACCAAATAGATCAGTGCATCAGAGTCGCAATCAACTAGTATCTCTTTGACTTTCTGAGTATTACCAGATTCCTCGCCTTTCATCCAAAGTTTATTTCTGGAACGACTCCAAAACCAAGAGTTACCTGTCTTTTTTGTGAGTTCAAGTGATTCTTTGTTCGTGTATGCAAGTGTTAGAACCTGCATTGAATATGCATCCTGTACTATTACGGGAACTATTCCATCGCCCTTGGCAAAATCAATGTTCTCTA
>JAKUOP010000016.1 GCA_022450565.1 Candidatus Nitrosopelagicus sp.
TCTAAACTAAATGAATGCAGTTAGTTGTTTCACAAATTTAATTTCAAGAGGTACTAAAAATTGCAATTAGAATATGAAATTGCAGCACTAATTGCAATGATAGGTCTTTCTGGATATTTCAGTGGTTTAGAAGTTGCTTTAGTTAGTATTAGATACTCAAAAATTGAGCAGATGATAAAGGACAAGGTAAAAGGCGCATCATCACTTCGTAAACTAAAATCTAACCCAAGCCGAATGATGTCCAGTGTTAATTTAGGAAATAATTTGGCTAGTATAGCGGCAACTGCTTTAGCAACTGATATTTCATTAAAATTATTTGGTGATGATGGATTAGCAATTGCAATAGGGATTATGACATTTTTAATTTTAATATTTGGTGAAATTACTCCAAAGACATACTGTAATTCTAATGCAGCAAAAGTTGCAATCAGAAACAGTAGAATTTTATTGATTTTTACTTATGCATTGTTTCCAATTGTATGGATTTTTGAAATAATCACAAAAGGAATGATAAAACTAACAGGTAGTAGTGATATACCACCTGGATTAACAGAGGATGAAATTAAAGAGGTTGTTGAACAAGGTTACAAAGACAAAGCTATAGAAAAACAAGAAAGTGAATTAGTTCATGGTGCATTGAATTTTGATGATATAGTGATTAGAACTGTTATGACCCCTAGAACCAAGATGTTTAAACTAAATTCAAAAATGATGCTTTTTGAAGCATTACCAGAAATTAATAAAAGTGGTTTTTCACGAATACCAGTTTTTGCAGACAATACAGATCAAATAGTAGGAATAGTTCATGTTAGAGATGTTCTCAAAAAACTTGAAAGTGATGAAAAAGTTATTCCACTTGAACAAATTATGCGAGAGCCAGTATTTGTATCACAAGAAAAACGAGTAAGTGATTTATTAAAAGAAATGCAAGGTAGAAGAACCCATATGGCAATTGTCTTAGATGAATTTGGTGGAGTAGAAGGATGTGTTACATTAGAAGACCTTTTGGAAGAAATTGTAGGTGAAATAGAGGATGAAACAGACACTAAGAAACCCAGTTTTCAAAGAGATGGCCAAAATGCAATTGTGACTGACGGTGATATAGAAATTGATATAATTAATGATATTTTCAAATCAAACATCCCTCCCGGAGACGACTATTCAACATTAAATGGATTGTTACACGAACAATTGCATGATATGCCCAAAGAGGATGATAAAATTGAGATTGATTCATTAAGAATTATTATAGAAAAAGTTTCAAAAAACAAACCTGAAAAAATTAGAATAGAAAAAATAGATTAATTTTCTTTCTTTGCAAAATGTTCTTCTAATAGATGCTTCTTTTCTTTCATGTTAAACAGTTTTTCAGTATGATTAAATGCCTCATCATATGATTTTTCAAACAACATTGCTTGCATTAACATATGATTTTCTGGAATTACAATTCCAGTTTGATCATCTGAATACATAATCTGTATAGTATCATCAATTGATGTAGTCATGTTTGCATGAATGTGTATCATATTTGTATCCTTGAAACTAAAATTCATAGTATTTGCATACTCTCGTACATCTTTTGTCCCTTTTGCTGCCCATAACACTGCAACACCAAATTCATTTGCGAATAAATCATGTATATCATCAGGAGATGGTGAATTTCCGTTAAATCTAACATCCATAATGTGAAGATGCATTTGTCTTGTTGGTACTTTGATTGCACGTACAAACAGTGGTGATTCTTTACCAAAATATGATTTAACATCTTCGCCATGATGTGGGCTTTGTGTAAGTTCTATTGTATCAGGTACAGATTTTTCAGTTTGTTCAATATCTGCCCATCTTCTAATCAATGTTACATCAAATCGTTTTATAGAATCCCCATATTTTTTTCGTAATGGCTCAAGAATTCGTCCCATTCCAGTAACATTACAGCTTCCTTGCATTACATGTTTTTTCCCAATTGCATCATTGTAATTCACACGTGAGTTAAACAACAAGTCGGAAACAGCGTTTTCACCATCAATCGTTTCTCCACCCTGATAAATCGACAAAATATTTCTTGGCTCATAAAATAATTTTTTATTTTTGAATCCATGACCGCCAGGGGAAGCATCAATTACCAAATCAGCCTCATCCAAGACTGATTCTATATTACCAGATATACTGAAATTAGTAAAGGCATTTTGATTTTTTTCAGGAACAAATACTTTGAATCCTTTTTCTATAGCTTCGTTTACTTTTGAGTCTGGCGAATATTTCCCTATACCTAGTATTTCTATCTCTGGATCGTCTTTGATAAATTGGACAATTCTACTTCCTATAGAACCATAACCATTTACAAAGACTTTCTTCATAATATGTCTAACAGTTCCAGTCTTTTATAATTAACCAAAAGACTATAACAAGTAAAAAATTTAGAAGCCTATGACCAAGGAAGATTCTGATGAAAAATTTTCTTTCCAGATTGAAGGCAAAGATTACATAATTTCTAAAAAAAGTAAACCACAAAAAAAAGATCAAGACAAAATAATCCATGCTCCTTCATTAGCAATTGGTGCAGTTATATCAGGAATTTGTATTGTAGTTATAATATTTGGTGTAGAAAATATTTCAGATGAGCCTCAGCAATTAATTGAAACCCAATTAGTTGAGGAAGAAATTATACCACCTGAAATTACAATAGAAACATTCTTTGCTAATGCATCACCTTTACTGGGTAATCCAAATGCGCCAATCACACTTGTTGAATTTGGAGATTATCAATGTCACTTTTGTAATGTATATTTTCAAGATACTGAACATAAAATAGTTGAAAATTTTGTTAATACGGGAAAAGTAAAAATTTTGTTTAAAGACTTTATAATTATTGGTCCAGACTCTGCCTCGGCTGCACATTTTGCACACTGTGCAGGTGAACAAGACAAGTTTTGGGAATATCATAATATTCTTTATAACAATTGGGCTGGTGAAAATAATGGATGGGCATCAAACAATAATTTAATACAATTTGCCAATGAAATTGGTTTAGATATGAATGAATTAAAAAAATGTAACAATGAAAATAGATACAAATCACTAATAGAATCTAGTAATTCTGATGCACGATCATTAGGACTAACTGGAACACCAGCATTCTTTGTTATAACAAACAGTGGCGCACAGAAAATTCATGGTGCACAACCATATGATGTTTTTGAAAATGTTTTTGAAACATTGCTTGAAAAATAAAAAATTTATATATTTTGACTACTGATCGCAAAAAAATTTCTCAATTTAGGAAGACATTTTTACGCTAGAAGCGTTATATACTCTTTGAGAAAGGCATAGCTATGGCAGCAGGAATTGATGATATATCCGTGTACATACCAAAATTGTACGTTGACGCTTCTGATTTTGCAGAAGCTAGAGGATTAGATCCTCAAAAATTAGTACGTGGGTTAGGAATTTCAAAAATGGCCATTGTTGATTCGAATCAAGATCCTGCATGTTTAGCTGCAAATGCATGTCTACAAATCATGCAAAAAAATAAACTGTCGCCAGAAGACATAGGTCGGTTATATGTTGCAACAGAATCATCTCTTGATGAATCCAAGGCGATGAACTCGTATGTTATAGGAATGCTAGAACAAGTTTATGGTTCAGGTTCATTTCAACACTGTGGTGGTATTGAATGTAAATTTGCATGTGTAAGTGGATCTTATGCATTATATGATAATTCAAACTGGATTCGTGCTGGTGAATCAGAAGATAAACATGCATTAGTTGTTGTCTCAGACATTGCAAAATATGATTTGGGTTCAAGTGGTGAAATGACACAGGGTGGAGGTGCAATAGCAATGTTACTTAATGACAAACCAAGATTACTGGAATTTGATCCAAAAGTTACATCAACATCCATTAAAAACGAATATGATTTTTACAGACCATTTGGAAAAGAAACACCCGTGGTACATGGCCAATATTCAAATCTACTTTATCTTATTCAAGTGAAAAATGCGTTGGTTGATTATACCAAAAAGGCAATCAAAACTGGATTGATAACACTAGCTGATGATGAAAGTATGTTAGACCACATGGATTACATAAACATGCATTTACCTTATAGTAATATGGGCAAGAAAGCACTAGCATATCTTGTTCGTCATGAATGGAGAAGTACACCCAGATGGGCAAAAATTATTGAACAAGTAGGAATGAATGAGCCAGTACCTAAAGATCCACGTGGAACAATTGAATCAATTCTTGCAGATTCAGAATTTATGACAAAAGACCATGAATTTACAAAACGTTTTGCTAATACGAATGATTATCAAGAAGTATATGAAAATAAAGTTGCAAGTTCTCTAATTGCATCAAAAATGATTGGAAACTTGTATACTGCATCACTTTACCTAGGTTTTAGAAGTTGCCTAGAATTTGAATTCCAGAAGGGAATTGATCTAGATTCTAAAAGGTTTGGTTTTGCATCTTATGGAAGTGGCAGTAGTGCAATGGTGTTTAGTGGAGTTATTCAGCCAGAGTATGAAGAAATAGTAAAAGACATGAATCTAGAAGCAGAAATTGGTGAAAGAAAGAAGCTAAGCCTAGAAGAATATGAGCAATTACATGAAAATAAACTAAAACCTGAACAATCATTACTTAATGCAAAAAAAGAGTTTGTTCTTGAATATGTTGAAGGACTATCCTCTGAAAGTAGAGGGGAAAGAAGATACTCATTTGCAGACTAAAAAGAATGGAAGAAGACACCCCAATTAAAGAAATCCTATACAACGTAATCAAAGAAATACCAGAAAAAGAGATACAAACATTATTTGAGAATGGAAATCATTCTAAATTGATTGAAAATCTTTTTGAAAAAACTCTCCCTAGAATAAATACGATAAGTGGTGATATTAATGAAAAACTTGGGATATTGTCGGAAAGTATGTCCCATTACATACTCACTGAAATGTTAATTCCCAGTCAAAGAAAAATTGTCTATAAAGATATCGAGTTTGATATAATTGTACCAGAATTAAGTGTGTTAAAAAATAGATCTGAAGATGCAATTATCATCTATTTTGCAAAATCTTCTGATATTGAAAAAATTCAAAAAAAAATTAATGAATTACAAAAAATCCAAAAAAACACTAAAAACATATGGGTTGTTTTACATAATAAAATCAATTTATCATGTAAAACATATCTGATAACTAAAAATGAAAATTCGTTTTCAAATCTATTTACAGATATAAAAAAAATTGTTGTTGATAAAAAACAAGATAGATTAAGAATTTTCAAAACCTAATTCAGACAGGGTAACACTTTTTTTAAATTCGTTAAAATAATTTTCATATGAAAAACTATCAATGTATGGAACTGTTGTTAAAACTTGCTTTGAAGTCAATTGCTTAATTTGATTTGATAGGTTATCTAATGAATAACCATCATTTGTAATTTGATTGATAATAAATCCATTAATTGGTATTTCCATCCTATTACAAGTGTCATATGTTAGCAATGTGTGATTAACCGTTCCAGTTTTAGAATTTGCAACTATCAATGCATCTAAATTTAATTTTCTAATTAAATCCACAAGGAAAAAATTATTTAGGATTGGTGTAAGAATTCCACCTATTCCTTCAACTAAAACCAAATCATGTTTTTCTGATAGTTCTTTAAATGAATCATAAATTTTTGAAAGATCAATTTCAACATTAAGTTGTCTTGACGCATCAAATGGTGATGATGGGATATCAAAAAAATATGGATTGACTAGATCTACCGCATCTGATACACCTGAATATTCCATTAGAACTCTAACATCATCAGAAATTCCATCCGAATTAGTATCAACCCCACTTGCAAATGGCTTCATAACACCAACGTCAACATTCTTTTCATTCAATAATCGAGCAATTGAAGCAGTAACGCATGTTTTGCCTACATCCGTATCAGTGCCGGTAATAAAGATAGATTTCATTTTAATTTTGATGCAATTCCTTTGATTGTTTTTAGTGTTCCATCTAATAAGAAATTAAGTTCATTTGAGGAAATTGCTAAGGGAGGAACCAACATAATGATATTGCCCAACGTTCGAAAATATACATTATGTTTTCTGCCTTCTTCAAAAACCAACTTATTAATTGATTTACTACTTTTTAATGGAGTTCTTCTTTCTCTGTTTGAAACTAGTTCGATGCCCATTACCATTCCTTTACATCGTACATCACCAACCAACTCTAATTCATAGAATTCATCCATTCTTTTCTGAAAAATCTGTGATTTTGCTTGAAGTTTCTGGATTAGGTTATGTTTTTTATAAAGTTGGAGATTTGTTAATGCAAGTGATGCTGCAATTGGATTTCCTGTATATGTATGACCATGAAAAAGATGTTTCATTTGGTGGAAATTATCTAAAAATGCATTGTAAATTTTATCTGTAGTAAGTGTAGCGGCAAATGTCAAATATCCACCTGTAAGCATTTTTCCAAAAGAAACTATATCAGGTTTACAACGTTGATTTTCATATTCAATCATAGAACCTAACCTACCAAACCCAGTTGCAATTTCATCTAAGATAAATAAAACATCATTATCTTTACATATTTTATTTATTTTTCTTTGAAAATTTTTGGGATAAATTATTACACCACCTGCCATCTGTGCACCACTTTCCATTACAAACGCTGCTATTGAATTATTATTACTCAGTTTTTCTTCTATTTTTTCCAGACAAAAATTTTGGTAATCAGAAAATGTGTAGTTTTTTGGTAGACGATACTTATTTGGAACTGGAAATTTAATTGTTGGAAATAACTTTGATTTAAAATTTATAAAAAACTCTGGTACATAACCAATAGACATGGAACCAAATGTGTCTCCATGATATCCATTTTCTAAAGTTGCAATTTTTGTTTTTTTAACTCCTAAATTACTCCAATACTGTAATGCAATTTTGATAGATATTTCCATAGCAGTTGATCCATTATCTGAGAAAAAGACATGATTCATGCCTGGAGATAAACTGGTTAATTTTTTTGCTAATTTTTCACTAGGTTGATTTGTAAGGTTAAACATAGGGGAATGTTGAAGCTTTTTTGCCTGTTTTGTTATAGAATTCACTAATTCGTGCTTGGAATGACCCCATACATTACACCACATACTTCCAACGCCATCAAGAAGTTTTTTTCCTTGGGAATCAATTAACCATACTCCTTTTGCATTAATTATCTCTGGAAAATGTTCCCATTCTGACATTTGAGTATTAGGATGCCAGACACTACTTTTCATATACAAAAGTATTTTTGTATTATTAATAATAGTTAACCTATCAAAAATTTCTAGTTAACGCTTAATTATACAATAAAATCAAAAATATGCATGGTTTTGCAAAAACAGATTATCCAAGACTGTAAAAATCAAGTCATACAAAATGAAAAAATATCTGATTCGGATGCAAAAATATTGTTTAATACAGCCGATAAATTCCTAAAAAATTTATCTGATGCTGCAAATGAAATAACTCGATTTTTTCAAGGAAAAAAGATTGACGTAGAGCAATTATCAAACATTAAAAAAAATTATTGCAGTGAGGATTGTTCTTTTTGTAGCCAATCTGCATTTTTTAATACAAAAATTGATGATTATAAGCTTCAGCCATCAGAAGAAATTGTCAAACAAGCAATGACTGCAAAAAATAATGGTGCCAATTCATTTTGTCTTGTAGCTGCTTGGAGAGAGCCATCTGATGATGATTTTGAGACTATTTGTCATATAATAAAAGAAATTAATGCCAAAGTAGGAATAAATCTTGAATGTAGTCTGGGTTTTTTAACAATTAAACAAGCCAAAAAATTGAAATTACTTAATGTTAAAAGATACAATCATAATTTAGAGACATCCAGATCAAAATTTCCTGAAATTTGTACTACTCATACATTTGAGGATAGAATACAAACACTCAAAATTGCTAGGGATGCAGGATTAGAGCTTTGCACTGGTGGAATTATTGGAATGGGGGAAACAAAGAAACAGCGAGAAGAATTTGTACTGGAAATTGCAAAATTAAATCCTGAAGAAGTTACAATTAATTTGTTAGTCCCATTTCCTGGAACACCGTTAGAACTTCAGAAGCAACTAGAATTAGAGGAAATCTTAAGAGTTTTTGCTGTTTTAAGATTTCTACTTCCAAAATCAATAATTAAAATTTCTGGAGGTAGAGAAGTGAATCTAGATGATGATGGAAAAGAACTACTTCTGAGTGGTGCAAATGGAATTATCAGTGCTGGTTACCTTACTTTAGGTGGTAATTCCGTGAATAAAGATAATGAAATGATAAAAGAGATTGACCTTGAACCATAAATTTGAATTCGTTAATAATAGGATAAATAAATTAAAGAAAGATAATCTGTATAGGGAATTACAGCATACTATAATAAAAAAGCAGTATATTCATACTAAAAATAAAAAATTACTGAATTTATCATCAAACGACTATCTTGGTTTAGACATTGGCAATCTAAATTTTAAACAATTTCAATCAAGCTCTCGTTCAGTAACAGGTAATGATAGAAAGTTTTTGGAGTTGGAAAAAAAACTCTCTAAACATAAATCACAAGAAAAAACCCTCATATATCCAACGGGATATATGGCTAATCTAGGTGCATTAACAGCAATTATTGAAAGACATGATACAGTATTCAGTGACGAGTTAAATCATGCAAGCATTATAGAGGCATGTAAACTGTCATCGGCAAAAATAAAAATTTACAAACATAATGATATGGCTGATCTAGAATCAAAAATAAAGAAAACTAAAGGTAGAAAATTCATAATTAGTGAAGGAATTTTCAGTATGGATGGTGATTCTGCAAAAATAAAAGAAATAACTGAAATTTCATCTAAATTTGATATTATAACAATATTAGATGATGCACATGGAGATTTTGTTTTTGGAAAGGATGGAAAGGGAACTGCCAATCATTCTGGCGCCAGTAAAAAAATTGATCTCTATATTAGTAGCCTAAGTAAAGGTTTAGGGAGTTTTGGGGGATATGTTTCATCTAAAAAAAGTATAATTGAATTGTGTATTAATCGTTCAAAGTCTTTCATCTACACATCTGCATTACCATCACCAATAATTGAATTCACATTAAAAAGATTCAATTCCAATAGAGAGCCCAGAAGAAAGAAGCTTTGGAATAATATCAATTTATTTCATAAGGGATTAAAACAAATTGGATATGAAACAAGATCATCTAGCCAGATAGTTCCCATAATTATTGGAGATGAAAAAACTACTTTAGAATTTGGAAAATATTTAGTAAAAAATGGAATTTTTGCACAGCCAATTCGCTATCCTACAGTAAAAAAGAAAAGCGCCAGAATAAGATTTTCAGTTACAGCATGGCATACAACAAAACAACTCAATGAAACCTTATCAGTATTAGAAAAATGCAGATATAAATTCAAAATAGACTAGCTATTTCATGGAATCAATTCCAATAGGTCCAGCTGGAGAACCTACAACAGCAGCAACACCAGCGATTATTCCTAATGCAATACCTACAATAATTAATCGAAACTGCTTGTCGCTCAGAGAGAATGGAGTATTCATATGTTTTTCAAATATATCTTGAATAAAAAGTAAGTGATGAGTAAACAATATTATTAATTCAAAAAAGAAAACAAAGTATGAGTGAAGTCACAATTTTTGTTGCTTTAATTGCAGGACTGGGATCATTTTTTGCACCGTGTATTTTGCCAATTGTTCCAGCATTTTTAGCGTATATCTCAGGTACAACAATTTCAGATTTATCAAAATCCAACCAGACATCAAAAATTTTTATTAACAAAGCAAATGTTATGCTTAACACAATATTTTTTGTTTTAGGATTTTCTATAGTATTTTCAGTAATTGGTGTAACAATAAACTCAACTGTTGCGTCAAACGCATTAAATTTAATTTCAAATTTTAGTCAAATTGGGGGAATTATTATTATTGGATTTGGTTCATTTATGATATTAAGTTCTAAGATTAACAGGTTAAACTTTGAAAGAAAGATTCTTCCAACTAAATCTGGTGCCAGTTTTCCATTATCATTTATTTTTGGACTTGCATTTGCAGGAGGATGGACACCTTGCGTAGGACCAATTTTGGGTGCAATTTTGACACTGGCTGCAACAACTCCTAGTGTTTCATTTAATTTGCTTCTTGCATATTCACTTGGTCTAGGTATACCATTCATAATAATGGGCGGTCTAATCACTCAAGCAAATCGATTTGTTACACGCATAAGTAAACATCTAAAATATGTCACAATAATTCTAGGCACACTCATAATATTTCTTGGAATTTTAGTATTCACTAATCAATTAGCAATAATAGCCAGTTTTCCACTTCTTAATGATATTATAACAATTTGATAAAAGATGAAAAAAGACCTTAAAATTGGAATTATACTTGTATCAATAATCATAATTGGTATAATTTCGTTGTATCTTTTCTATACGGAAATTGATCTTAAAAAAAACACAAACAATCAGTTAGTAGTTCAAGATAAAAGTTTACTGAAGAAAGCACCAAAATTAATGGGCATGACAGGATTAATAAACACGTCAGAAAAAGATCTTGAAAAAATTATACAAGATAATGTTGTGTTATATGATTTCTGGACATACAGTTGCATTAATTGCATAAGAACACTTCCACATATCACAGCATGGGATGAAAAATATAATGAAGATGGACTGGTAATTATTGGAATACATACGCCAGAATTTGAATTTGAAAAAAATAAGGATAATGTGATGGCTGCGGTTAAAAAATTTGGGATAAACTATCCAGTTGTACTAGATAACAATAAAGAAATTTGGAAATCATTTGAAAATAGATATTGGCCTAGAAAATACATCACCGACAATGAGGGATATATCAGATTTGATCATATTGGTGAAGGTGCATACAAAGAAACAGAACTAGTCATTCAAGAACTATTACAAGAAAATAAAAATCAAATTAATACATCACAAGTAGTAGAAATTGAAGAGTATAAACATTCAATATTAAGAACGCCTGAATTGTACTTTGGTTATGAATTTGCAAGTGGTAGAAATCAACTAGGAAACATAGAAGGTTTTCAACCAAATAAAATTATTGATTACAGATTACCAGAAAATATTAGGCAACATTATTTCTATCTGGATGGACAGTGGGAAAATGGCAAAGATGGTATGAAGTTAATTTCAAGTTCAGGAAAAATTGTTTTAAATTTTCACGCAAAACAACTTAACATAGTTGCTGCAGGAGATAATGAATTGGAAATTTTAATTGATGGAAAAATGGTGGAAAACAGTATTGCTGGTAATGATGTAGAATCAAGTATGGTTAGAATTTTGGAGCCAAGGTTATACAATATTATAGAATCATTTTATGGAGAATCGCATACTATAACAATAAATGTCACAGAGCCGAATTTTGAGATTTTTACATTCACATTTGGGTAAGAATTAATCACTTAGGAATAAAATTCCTATTATTGTAATATAATTTGATCCAATTACATCATTTTTTTTTAGTTTGAATGTGAAAAGCCAACTTCATAACTAAAACCTAATGGTATCATTCTCTGGAAAATGGAATGTATTGAAAAAAGGTGATGCGTTATCACAAAAATTTATGGGTACAGTAAAACCAGAGGCACCATTAAAAAACAGACTTGATGTAGCACAAAAAAAACTCCAGCTTCAAATTACCAGGTTAGGAGATATTGATACTAAATTAAAAAGTAAACATGACGTAATTTTTTCAAAAATTGTTGATGCAAAGAAATCAAACAACGAAACATACGCAAAAGTGTATGCAAATGAACTAGCAGAGATTAGAAAAATGAAAAATATGGTCGGGAATGCAAAATTGTCTATGGAACAAGTACAGTTAAGACTTAACACAGTTTCTGAATTAGGTGATGTAGTAGTAACATTAAGCCCTTGCATGTCATTGATAAAAGGTCTAAGTACATCACTAGGTGACATGATGCCAAGTGCTGCAGCATCAATGCAAGATCTATCAAACATGTTAGGTGATATTGTAACCGGATCATCAGTTACACATGATGGAGGAGTTGGTATTCCAGAAACATCAAGTTCAGATGCACTAGCCATACTAGAAGAAGCACAATCAATTGTGGAAGGAAATATTAGAAATAATATGCCTGAACCACCAGTAACAACAATAGATTCAATTCTTGCTGAAAAAGAATCTATTTAGATTTTTCATTACTGATTTGAATTAAAATTTTCTTTATGCGTGAAATTGTTGGATAACTATAACCTCGTCTACGGTAATTAGAAATCATCATCTTCCAGTTTTTTAGTCTCCATGTTGCTTGTTCAGATGTTACTGAATGAATCTCTTTTTGAATAATACTTTTCCTACCCACTTTTAGAACACCAGCATCTTTTGCAACCCACCTATTTTTTGCAAATTTGAGACCAATCAAAATTTCTTTTGTAGGTAATTCATTAAGATACGATCTAATTTCTTTAATTTCTGATTCAGAGAATTCCCTGTTTATAGTGAATGTTCCATTTTTAGACATGAAAAATGTAAAAAACTGTAAAATAATAAAAACATGCTAAATTTGATTAAACAATTCACATTGTGATTAGCATCCAATAAAACTGAAAAAGGAATGTTTACAGGCAGTATTATAAATTCCAAATCCAAAAATGGCAATTGCACACAAAGCCAATGGAATAATGACTGCTTTTTCCTTAAAACCCATGATGAAATTAATAGCAAAATGTTAAATTAACCATTCGAATTATTTTTGATTACAATGATGCCATCACAGCAAGGATATGATCGTGCAATAACAGTTTTTTCGCCTGATGGGCGACTATACCAAGTAGAATATGCTATTGAAACTGTAAAACGAGGTGCACTGGCAATTGGTATTAAAACGAAAGAAGGTGTTGTTATTGCAGTTGAAGAAAAACCTCGCAGATTACAGATCTCTACTACACCTCAAAAAATATTTCAAGTTGATTATCATATTGGCGCTGCTGCAGCTGGTTACATTCCAGACGCACGTGCACAAGTAGATAATGCAAGATTCTTTTCACAGAGTAATAAACTCGTTTATGATGAAGCCGTAGAAGTTGAAACTGTTGCAAAGCATTTGGCAGATCAGTGTCAACAGTATACACAGTATGCCGGTGCTAGACCATTAGGAGTTTCATTGATAATCGGCGGTATAGATAGTACTGGTAGTTCACTATATCTAACTGACCCAAGTGGTGCATATGTTTTGTATGATGCTGTAGCAATTGGTGCAAGTTCGGATATAGCAACAGAGTTTCTTGAAAAAAATTATTCAAAAGATTTGTCATTAGATGATGCAAAAACACTGGCAGTTGCAGTAATTAATCTTGTCAGTGATGAAAAAGAAAGTGCAGATAATATAAAAATGTCACAAGTGCATTCAGATGCCAAGTCATTTGAATTTGTTGAAAAAAAAGAGATAGAAAAATTAATCAGTAGTTCAAAAACAAAATATCCACCTACAACAAAATAATTAAGAATTGGATTTAAGAAAAATCGTTAAACAATGAAACATGCAATTGCAGTTCCAGATTCATCATTAAATGATGAAAAAACATTAGAGAACAAGACTAGAAAGATTGCAATTATTGCTAGAGCGTGTGGAATTTTTAAAGTAAATGAAATTATAATATACAAAGATGGAAAGGATAATGAACAAGATTCAAAATTATTGTACACTGTTCTAAAATATCTATCAACGCCACAGTACTTTAGAAGGAAAATGTTCCCAAAGTCAAATTTATTGAAATTTGCAGGAGTGTTGCCACCATTAAAAACACCTAATCAGATTGGCACATCAAATGCAGAGGAAATTAAAATTGGGGATTTTCGTGAAGGATTGATTGTTGGTCTAAAAGGAAAGAAATTCATTGATATTGGAATCAACCAGTTAATTGACTATCATGGTAAAGTGAGTATTGGTAAAAAAATTATTATTTTAATCAAGAATGTAAAACCTGATTTAGTAATTAAAGAAAGTTCTAAGGATGAAATACCATATTATTGGTGCTATAATGTAAGACAAAGTGGGAATTTATTCACAGTTCTTTCAAATTGGAACGGATTAAAGATCTTAACAAGTCGTAAATCAAAAAATCTTAATCATTTGAAAATAGATGACATAGCAAAAACAAATCAACCAATTCTTACAGTTTTTGGTTCAACAAAAAAAGGAATACATGATATTTTAGGGAGCAAAATTAATAATTTGAACAATGCCAAAGGAGCAAATTTTTTCCCTAACCAAGGTACTGAGACTGTTAGATTAGAAGAGGCAATTTTGGGCTGTCTGTCAATACTAAATACTAGGCTAAATTTCGAATAAATTAAATGCAAAAAAAAAATACAACTATCATATGAAGAAACAGAAAAATTTTCTAATTTTAGCTATTTTATTGGGATTAGCAGGAATTGCAATAGGTTCTGCTACCATTTTTTCATTACTGTCAGAATTTAGTGGCTAGTAGGAAATTTTTACAGAATTTCCATTCATTTAATCAAAAAATCTCTTAATTTATTAAACGGTTAACGACTTTTTTCGATTATCGATGGGACATAGAAAACATAGTCAACCAAGAAGAGGCAGTTTAGCGTATTCACCTAGAGGACGTGCTAAAAGCATGGAGGCTCGAATACGTGGATGGGCTGAAGTTGACTCAGATGAACCAAGATTACTAGCACATGCTGGATTTAAGGCCGGATGTATTCAGGTTGTAAGTATTGATGATCATGAACATACACCAAACCATGGCAAGCAATTAGTAACGTTAGGAACTGTAATTGCAACACCACCGTTTGTTGTAATTGGAATTAGAGGGTATACCAAAGATGCAAATGGACGGCATGCTTCATTTGATGTCTATGCAAAAGATACACCAAAAAATGTTGAAAAAGCTTTCAAAGTAAAAGTAAACGATTCAAATATGGAAGAAGCAGAAAAAGTACTTGGTAAGATTAAAGATATTTTTGCAATAGTTGCTGTTACACCAAAATTGGTTGGACTTGAACAAAAGAAACCATACATATTTGAAATTGCTGTTAAAGGCGGTGATGTTAAAAAACAATTTGAATTTGTAAAAGATTTACTAGGAAAGGAAGTTAAAATTGACCAAGTGTTTGAGAGTGGCTCCATAGTAGATGCAGCTGCAATTACAAAAGGAAAGGGATGGCAAGGTGTAATCTATAGGTGGGGTGCAAAAAGAAAACAACACAAATCAAGAAAGACAGTTAGAGAACTTGGCTCACTAGGTCCAATTTCACCACAAAATGTAATGTACACAGTTCCACGAGCAGGTCAAACAGGATTCCATCAAAGGGTGGAATATGATAAAAGAATAATGATAGTGAGTAACACAGAAAAGAATGAGTTTCAAATTAATCCAGATGGTGGTTACAAACATTTTGGAAATGTAAATGGAGATTTTATTGTAGTAAAAGGTTCTGTACCAGGTACATATAGAAGATTAATAAAATTAAGACATCAAATTCGTAATGAGCCAAAAAAAATTACTAAACCAAACATTCTAGAGGTGGTACTTCCATAATGAAAGTAGATACAATATTACTTGATGGAAAAAAAGATGGACAAATAGAGCTGCCTAATATTTTTGAAACAGATGTAAAAAAAGATGTAATACGTAAAGCTTACATTAGTTTAGAATCGCATGGATTTCAAAAACATTCTACTAAACCAACTGCTGGACAAGATGTAGTAGCAGATTCAAATGACCCACCAACTGGTAGAGGAATTTCAAGAGTTGCTAGAATGAAAGGTGGTGGTGGTGGAAGGCAAGGTCAAGCAGGAGAAGTTGCATCTACTAGAGGCGGAAGACAGGCACATCCACCAAAAGCAGAAAAAGTGATTTTCAAAAAAATCAATAAACAAGAAAATAAACTTGCATTATGTTCAGCTATCTCTGCAACAAAATCAAAGGAATTAGTTATTCAACGTGGTCATAAAATTGAAAAAATAGAATCACTTCCCCTAATAATTTCTGATGACATAGAATCAGTAACACAAACCAGTAAAATGATAAAGATTCTAGAAGATTTGAACCTTAGTCAAGATGTACAAAGGTTAGAAAATAGAAAAAAACGTTCAGGAAAAGTTGCTTTACGTGGAAGAACAAAAAAAACCGGTAAAAGTGTACTATTTGTTTTATCAGATTCAAAAAATGTCAAAAAGGCATGTAATTCTATACCTGGTGTCGATGCATGTTCAGTTAATGATCTAAGTGTTTTAGATCTTGCACCAGGTGCTAATTTAATTAGATTAACTGCATATTCTAAAAAAGCAATTGCAGAGATTTCAAAAATAAAATCTAGACATCTAGAGTTAATGGTGACCATGAATTGAATGTAGAAGAAGCAAACAAGATTGTAATTAGACCATATATTACAGAAAAAACATTTGCCATGGTAGAAAATGAGCAAAAAATATGTTTTTTGGTTCACAGAGAATCTTCTAAACCAAGTATTACTGAAGCCATTAAGACGCTATATGACCAAAATGCTATTCAAATTGAAACTGCACGGACAATCTATGGAAAAAAGGCTTTTGTGAAATTTGACTCTGCAGATAAAGCCAGAGATTTGGCTACAAAAATAGGAATGCTATAAATTGGTTCTAAAAATGAAAAAAATAGTAATGGAGATAAAAATTGGCAAAAAAATTTGATTATAAGGGAATGTCATTAGAAGAATTACAAAAAATTCCTAATGAAAAATTATTTGAATTATTAAATGCAAGGCAACGACGCTCTTTGAAACGAGGTCTTTCAGATAATAAAAAGAAGCTGATAGCTGAAATAAAAGCAGCAAAAGAGGGAACCAACAAAAATCCTATTAAAACTCATCAGAGAGATATTATAGTTTTACCATATATGGTAGGAGTTACACTAAATGTGTTTTCTGGAAAAGAGTTTACACCAATTAGACTCTCAACAGAAATGATTGGACATTACATAGGAGAATACGTTATTACAAACAAGCGAGTGAGTCATGGTGCACCAGGTGTAGGTTCATCAAGATCAAGTTTGTACGTACCACTGAAGTGATTAAAAATGGGAAAATACGACTACGCATTTCAAAATTATGACACAACAAGACATGTTAGAGCTGCAATGAGAGAGAAAAAAATCTCACATAAACATGCAAGAGAAATAGCTGCTGCAATTAAGGGTATGACAATTGAAAAAGCAAGAGATTATCTTCAAAGCGTTGTAGAACATAAACGATGTGTTCCTTTTGGTAGATACAAGAACCAAGTAGGACATAGAAGTGATCCTGGAGTTATGTCAGGTAGATATCCAGAAAAAGCAGCTACAGAAATTCTAAAACTACTAGACAATTTAGAGTCTAATGCAGAGTATAAAGGAATGGATTTGGATAGATTAAAAATTATTAATGCTACCATGCAAAAAGGAGTTTCAATAAAACGATTTATTCCAAGAGCACAAGGTCGTGCAACACCTAAAAATGATATAATGACCCACATGGAAATTGTGGCGCAGGAGGTATAGTTTTGTCTTCAGTAAAAAATGTAATAAAAGATAATTACAATGCCATGCTGATAAACGATTTTCTACGTCAAAAAATAAAAGATGCAGGATTTTCCAATGTAGAAATTTCAAAAACACCAACTGGTACACGAGTTGTACTTCATGTAACACGTCCAGGAATAGTAATAGGTAGAAAAGGTACTGGCATAAAAGATTTGACAGAGATACTGGAAAAACAATTTGGTCTGAAAAACCCACAGATTGCAGTAGAAGAAATTTTGAAACCAGAATTATCACCTAATGTAATGTGTAACAGAATGGCATCACATCTTGAACGAGGTACTGCGTTTAGAAGAGCAACAATGTGGACAATGCAACAAATAATGGATAATGGTGCAATGGGTACACAAATTACAATTTCTGGTAAACTTAGAGGTGACAGATCAGCATTTGAAAAACATAGTGCTGGTATATTACCAAGAGCAGGACATCATGCAGATGTAGTTGTTTCTGAAGATATTGTTCATGTTGAAACAGCCATGGGATTAATTGGAATAAGGATTAGAATTGCTAGAAAAGAAAAACTTGTTCCAGAATTTGAGTTAAAAGGAAAAACTCAAGAACAAAAAGATGAAGAAGCCAAAAAGAAGCTAGAAAATGATCTTGCTGAGAAGGCAAAAACTGAATCTGAATTAATCGAACTAGAGGAAGAAAAAATTAAAAAAATTGATAGTATGGAAGAGGATGAGGAGATGTTAAAATAATGTCACGATTGAAAATGAAATCCATAAGAGAACTAAATGAAAATGATTTGAAAGATAGAGTAATTCAAATGAGGACAGAGTTATCAAAACTTGAAGTAGAAAACGCTAAAGGAACATTAAGAAAAGAATCTGGTAAAATTAAACCATTAAAAAGAGATATTGCAAGACTTCTAACACGACTAAACGAGATGAATAAAAAATGAATGAAATATACGTAGAAAACTATGAATTGGTTGGATTAAGCATAAAAATTTCTGGTTCATTGAATAAAGAATTAGTTGGTCTGTCTGGAAAAGTAATTCTTGAAACAAAAAATATGGTAATTATAGAGACGGAAAATGGAAGAAAGAGTATTCCAAAATCACTATGTAAATTTGAAACAAATGATGGTAAAATTCTAATTGATGGTGAAAAACTTGTAAAACGTTCACATGAAAGATTGGAGAGTTACGTATGACTAGAAATATAGGAATCAAAGTATCAGAACCTGGTAGCGAAATAGATGAAACCGATAAAAAAAACCCATTTAATGGAACATTATCTGTTCGTGGAAAATTATTCCAAGGTAAGGTAATTAAAGCTAAAGCTAAAGATACAGTAGTTCTAGAGAAAGAATCTCCAATGTATTATAGTAAATTTAAGAGATATGCTAGAGGTAAAAATTCAATACATGCACATGTGCCAAGCAATATTCAAGTAAAAGAAGGTGATGTAGTGGTAGCGGCTGAATGTAGACCGTTATCAAAATCAGTTGCATTTGTAGTAGTGGAGGTTAAAAAATAATGGGTGGTGCACGTTCTAAAGCATCAAAAGGTGTAGTAGACTTTAGACCATATGTTACTAGATCTATTCCAGTAGGTGCACGGATTGTTTGTGCAGATAATACAGGTGCAAAAATTATAGAAATTGTTAATGTACACAAATACAAAACACGAGTTTCTAGACTACCTGCTGCAGCTGTTGGAGACTTCTGCAATGTTGTGGTTAAAAAAGGTCCGGCTGAATTACGAAAACAAATTTTTGGTGCGGTGATTATAAGACAAAAGTATGCAATCAATCGTCTAAACGGTGTTCGTGTTCAATTTGAAGATAATGCTGGTGTGTTAATTACACCAGAAGGTGAAGTAAAGGGAACCGATATCAAAGGACCAGTAGCAGCAGAGGCTACTGAAAAATGGCCAAGGGTTGCAAATTTGGCATCAATGGTGGTATAACATGAATGGTACAAAAATGAGAAATCGTCAAATTTATTATGCAACACAGAAAACTGCAAGTTCACAGCTTTCTGGTACACTTTCACATGATTTAAGAAAAAAATATGGTAAAAGAAGTATTAGGATAGTTGAAGGTGATACTGTTAAGGTAATTCGTGGTGAATTCAGTGGTGTAGATGGTAAAGTAACTAAAGTCTCACTAGCAGATAATGGAGTAAATATTGAAGGAGTAAAAAAAGACAAAATAAAAGGAGACAAATTTGATGTGTATATTCACACAACAAACATAGTGATTACTGGGCTAAACAGTGATGATAAATGGCGCATGAATAAATTAGAAGGAAAGAAGCCTAGAACTGTAAGAGAAGACCCAAAACCGGATAGCCCAAAAATAGATTCTAAAGAAGACAATGATCAAACTAAAACAACTAAAGAAACCACGAAGGTAAAAAAGACAAAAAAGAAAAAGGAGGAAAAATAATTGGTAAAAATTGCAGGAAGTAAAAAACTAAAAAGACAGATGGCTCCAAATTTCTGGGGAATTACACGAAAAAATAAAAGATTTGTTGTAACAGTTAAACCGGGCTCACACAAAAAAGATCATGCAATTCCTATCGCAGTTTTCTTAAGAGATACATTAAAAATTGTATCAGATCTAAGGGAGGCAAAATTTGCAATATACAATGGTAAAGTTTCTGTAGATGGAGTGAAAATAAAATCACTACACCATGGAATTGGTCTTATGGATGTTATAGAATTAGATGGAATAAAAGAAATCTATCGTTTAGTACCAATTGATGGTACACTACTAAAACCAATAACCATTCCAGATACAGAAAAATCAAAGAAACTAGTTATTGTCAAATCAAAAACCACCAGTAAAAATGGAAAAATGCAAATTGGATTTCATGATGGTAGAACATTACTTGATGAAACGAGTGTACATGTAGGTGACACTTGCCTACTAGAAACTTCAGGGCAAAAAATCCTAGATGTTATAAAATTTGAAAAAGGTTCACAGGGACTAATAATTCAAGGAATAAACGCAGGAAAGATTGGTATGATTAATGAGATAAAAGAAGGAACATTCGTCCTACCAAAAAGAATTGATATTACTGTTGATGATAGAAATATAGAAATTCCAGCACATCTTGTTATGGTACTAGGAAAAGAAAAACACCCAATACAGATAAAGTGAATTAAATGGCGCAAGAAACAAAAAATTTAATGAAAGAAATCAAACTTGAAAAAGTTGTTTTGAATATGGGTGTGGGAAAATCAGGAGATGCAATTGAAGTGGCAAAAACTGCATTAGAACAAATTTCTGGTAAAAAACCTAATTCAAGAAATGCAAAAAAAGCACAACGTGATTGGGGTGTTAGAAAAAATGAACCAATTGGAGTTGCAGTGACTGTAAGACATGATGATGCAAAAACACTACTAAAAAAATTATTTGAGGCAAAAGGAAATACTGTGAATGGAAAATCAATTGATATGGAAGGAAATTTATCTTTTGGGATTTTAGAACACATAGATATTCCAGGAATAAAATATGACCCAAAAATTGGAATTTTAGGTTTGAACATAACTGTAAATCTTTCGAGACCTGGATATAGCATAAAAGTAAGAAGTAAACATAAAGCTAAAATCGGTAAACATCATAAAATCACGCCTGACGAGGCAAAAGATTATCTAGCCAAAGAATTTGGAGTGAACGTTAGATAATGGTAAAAGATAGATCATGGGGAGACCGTGGAACTGGATTTACACCAAGAAAAGAGAAAAGTTTTGGAAGAGGTTCAAGATGGTGTAAAAGATGTGGTTGCTATACATCAAATATCAGAAAATATGATTTACATTTATGCAGACAATGTTTTAGAGAAGTTGCAAATTCTTTAGGATTTAAGAAATTTAGGTGATAGAATGCCAGCAATGAATGTTTTAGCAAACCTATTTGTCACTATTGATAATACCGAATCTAGGAGAAAATCTGAATGTGTCATACTACCAACATCAAAATTGGCTATAGAAGTTTTAAACACACTAAAAAAAGATGGATACATTCAGGATTTTGAACATATAGAAGATAATAGAGGTGGAAAATTTACAGTCAAATTATTTGCAAAAATTTCAAAATGTGGTTCAATTTCACCAAGGTTTAAAGTAAAAAAATCTGAATACCCAAAATGGGAACAGCAATACTTACCATCATATACCAGAGGAATGTTAGTTGTTACTACAAACCAAGGAGTTATGTCACACCATGAAGCTGCCAATAAAGGACTAGGGGGATTTTTGATAGGATATGTCTACTAAACAAATTGAAAAATTTGCAACTGAGGTTGATATACCAGAGAATGTTAATGTGACATACAAATCAAGAATGTTACAAGTAACTGGACCACTAGGGAAAACACACAAATCTTTTAAAAAAATTCCTGTTGATATCACAGTTACTGATGATAAAGTTTTACTGAAGGCAACCGGAACTAGAAATAAAAATCGTGCTATAATGAATACAGCAAGATCAATAATAAGAAATATCTGTGAAGGTGTAGTTGAAGGTTATACTATTAAGATGAAAATTGTATTCTCCCATTTTCCTATAACAGTAAAAGCTGATGGAAAAAAAGTATTGATAGAAAATTTTCAAGGAGAAAGAGCAGCGAGAGAAACAAAAATTTGGGGTGATACAAAAGTAGTGCCTAAAGGTGATGATGTAATAATCACAGGACATGTTCTGACTGATGTAACACAAACAGCTGCAGAAATTGAAAATAACTCTAGGGTCAAAAATAAAGATCATCGTGTATTTCTAGATGGAATTTATAAATTTGAAAAAAAGAAAGGAATAGAAAAATAATCCAGATAAGATCCCCTTGACATTAGATCCTGAATTTAAAGAACAAACTGAAAAACTCATTATAGATACGTTATCTCTTTACAAAAATGCTGGTGCGTCACCTAGAATAAGCGATGTTTGGAAATGTGAAAATACTGGTGATTTTTTATGTGGTTTTTTTGTAGGGGAAATGGTTGGTTCTGCTCTTAGTGCATTTCAATTGTTTCATAAAAGAGAGCCAACACCAGAAGAACACATGGAGATTGTTGAAATCGTTGAAAATCATACGAATGAAATAATTGAATTTTTTTCTAAATTTAATTAAATCCTAAAAATTGAACAAATGGGAAGGATTAAATCATATTTTACTTGGTTTTAGTTTGAGCCGCCCTAGCTCAGCGTGGTAGAGCGTTCGACTGTTAATCGATTGGTCATCAGTTCAAGTCTGATGGGCGGCGTCTTTCTATTACCAAATTATAATGGATGATTTCATGTAACCAATTGGTGCATAAGGTTAGACAGTGTCGATCTAATACCTGATCGCATAGAAGTAATAATGCAGGAGGTCTACATTGGCCAGAACTAGAAGGGCAAATCGATATTGTGTTGATTGTGGTGCCAGATTAGTATATTATCCAAGATTGTCAAACCCTAAGGCACCAAATGAGCATAGGGTCTTGGTGTATGCATGTCCAGATTGCACTGATGATTTTGAAAAACCAAAAATGTTTTCAATTAGACGAAACATTGTTGAAGAACCACTTGAAACTGTAGAAATTGAAATTAATCAGATACGAAAAAAAATTGAAAAAAGTAAATAGTGGAAAAAACGGAGTTTAATCAATTGGAACCAAATTATAACGAGAAAATTAGAAGTAGATGGTGGTATTTAGTGCCAATAATATTTGGTTTAGTTGGTGGTGTTATTGGATATTTTGCACTAAGAAAAGATGATCCAAAGAAAGCAAAAAATTGCCTTATAATAGGAGGAATTCTAACGATAATTAACATACTAGCATCATCATCATTAGTTTTTTACGAAGCACCAGGTATAGATGTCATGCGTTAAATGTTTCTAAACTCGAGTTTAGAAATATTGTTAATCTAAACGTGTCAAACATCATATACTGTAAGTTACTCTGTTCATTATGCCAAGTCTAAAAGACAATGTAGAAAGATGGCTAACACATGAAAATTATTCTTTCAAAAAAATAGAAAGTAGTGAAAGCAATTTCAAATTTTTAATAAATAATGGTGATGCTCTTGGCAACAATATTGAAATTTTTGAACCTGGACAACAAGAGAATATACTTGTTGTTGGCATAAAAGTTGAATTTAAAACTAAACTAATTCGTAGATTTTTAGAACTTAACGAAAATGAACAAGAAAAAATTAAATCAAAGATAGCAGATTTTTGTTATTCCATTAAAGCAGTTCATAAATTTCTTGATGAAGATGGCAAAAAAAAGGTCGGAGTTTACATTGTTTTAGACAAACAAGAACAACTTAATCAGCCATTTTTTATGGAAACACTGCAAAATGTAATAGAAATGAGTGAAAAAACAAATCGATTTTTGATCAAATCATTTTAGATACATTCTTTGTATTTATTCGTAAAAGCTAAACCCCCATTGCATCAATTTGATATTACGAATAACCCATATTTTCAAAAATGCCAAAAAATAGGGGGGGTTTAACATCTGTTCGTAAATAGAATAAACAAAGACCAAACTAGGGTGATCAGTGGTTAGATGAATACGTTTTGTATTATGCTAGGAATAAAAGCTAAACCCCCTGTTTTACACAATTTTAGAAGAATATGGAAAAGATTATCCAGGTAATCATGATACAGTTTCTACGCACCAACAAAGTTTAAGGAATGTGTTGTTTCACTAGTTTGAATTATTAATATTTCTAAATTCGAATTTAGAAATATTAATTTTAGTTAGTCATTAGACATTTCCAATTGAGGGAGAACAAAAACCCTTTCAGGTTGAATTTTGAGTGTGATTCTCTTTTCTCCAGGGCGTTTGAATGGATACTTTTCTTTTCCCATGTATTGTTTTGTAAGAAAATTAGCGTGTTTATATTCATAATCAGGCAATATTTCAATAACTTTCCCACGAATTGACGTCATATCAAGAGGGTTTTTAGTATCAACTACAGAAATTGCGACACGTGGATCTCGAAGTATATTTTTGTGTTTTAGTCTGCCTTCGGCGGTGTTAATCAAAATATATGAATCAGCAAAATTTCCCCAAACTGGAGTAACTTGAGGAGACCCATCAGACATGGTAGTAGCTAGAAAAACTAGATTTTGTCCATTAAGCAGTTTTTCTACTTTAGAATCCATACTAAATTAAATTAAATGTGATATTTATTTCTCTTATACACACAAGAACTATGAAAATAACTGTGCCATTTTTGGGTCATAAGAACATACTTTCTCTTCATGAAAAAACAATAGAAATCACAAAAGATTCAGAATTAACTACTAATGGTGACTGTATAGTAGGTATTGGAGCAAATATTTCATGTATAGATTTACCTGGAAAAATGAAGAAAAAAATACAAAACTCAAAAACAAAAATTTTGTTTTCTATAGAGGCCAAAGGTAAAAAATTCACAATTAATGGATATGGTTCAGAGAAATTATCACTAAAACATACGAAAGATATCGTTTTAAGAAAAAGTGCATTCACATGCTCTAGAACAATTGCAATAAACTGTGATAAGGCATCTAGTGATATACCAAGGGATTTTGTTAAAATACTTCAAGATCCAAATACTAAAGGAAACATGATTATAGAAATATACTAGGTTTTCCCTTCTAGAACGTTCGTCATAGCACGATTGACTATCTCCATCATCAAATACTGATTAAATTCACGTTTAGTATCAGATCTGCCAGTTTTTACAGTCTTTTTAGACATTGAATTGACAATTTTTTCTAGCTTACTTGATGTGGATTTTATCAATCCAGCGTATTTCTCGTCAAAATCCTTGGGAGTCTGATAATCTAATAATTTTGTAGATGTGCCATAAAATTTTATAATTGCACCTCTACTTTCTTCAATTCTAACAATCTCAATTAACCCTGATTCTTTTAAAATATCAAGATGATGCCTGATTGTCGTGAGTGCTTTCTTATGTCCCTGCTTCTTTAATTGAAGTGTAATCTGTTCCGCGTTTAGATTTCTGTTATACAGCATTTGAACAATTTTTGCTCTGGCAGGATCCTCAATTGCCTTAGCATGATTAATGCTTGTAGCCAATATTCGATTTACTGATATTGGTTTTTCCAATAATGTTGACATGTACCGTTTTGTTTTGTTCTAAGCTAAAAATTAACTGTATCATATTTTTTTGTCCTATCGCATTAATTTTTTTATACTACTATAATTTTGATAGCATAAGATAATTATTTCAGATTACTACTATATTTTACATACTACTCCTAAGTTAATAGTAGTAAAATGAAAAAATTAAAAATATGATAAATTTCTGGAAACATAGGGAAAACTATGCAAATCGGGTATAAAATAACATAAAATCAAGATTTAGAACTGAGTTGAAAATGAATCGAGTTAAATGGTCTTGCCAGTAATGTGTTCATATGCAGTGATGTATCTGTCTGTCATCTGCCCTATGATTTCTGTTGGTATACTTGGTGCAACGGGTTCTTCACCAAGTGAACGACTATTCTCAAACTTTTTTTGATATCCATTAGCTGTAAGCCAGTCACGAAGTAATTGTTTATCATATGCATCTTGAATTTTTCCAACATCGTAGGAATCAATAGGCCATAATCTATATTCATCAGGACCAATTGAATCGCCTAAAGTAATTTTACCATCTAATTTTCCAAATTCTAGTTTCAAATCAGCTAAAATGAACCCTGCTTTTTCAGAAATATCTGCCATTTTATTATAAATTTCAATAGATTTTTGTGATAACCAATCAAATTCTTCTGACGTAACTAGATTTTGTGATATAGATTGCTGGCGATTTACTGGTACATCATGAGTTGATTTTGTTGTGGGATCAAAAATTGGTTCTGATAATTTTGTTGCCAATTCAGTAGATGCACCCTCAGGCAACGATATTTCACCATTCTTCCATCTTGAAACCATACTTCCATAAAAATAACCTCTTACAACACATTCAATTGGTAACATTTTCATTTTTTTTACAATTATTTCTGTATCAGATTTTGTTTCAACAAAATGATTTGGGACGTCTAAAGTTTCAAACCAGAATTCTGCAAATTTTGACAGGACCTCACCTTTTTTTGGAATTTCATCGTTGAATTTCACATCATATGCTGATACACGATTACTAAATTTGAAAAGTAAGGTATCACTATCTACCTCATAAACATCCTTTACTTTACCAGAAGTAAGAAATTTCATTTAAGACCCCATCATTCCAGGCATAGCTATTGGTTCCCGGTATACCTTACTTACGTAGATATCTTCATCTGTTGTTACAATGACATACTGCAATGAATTTCCTGATGGTGGTGAAACTATAATGTTTTGACCGGGTTTTAATGTTCCAAGTGGAAGTATGTCTCCCTCACCAAAATTAACTCGCACATTTGTTAATGGTAATGTTCCAGTATTTTCAATAGAAACTCTAGCCATAATGAAAAGACTCTGTTTTTCTTTTGTTGGATCAACCATTATGCCATATTCACCAGATGAAACACTAGTTGGGAAAAGAAAGAAGATTGCAGCCAAAATTCCAGCGACACCTGCCGAAATACATATCACCGCAGCAAATTTTGAATCAACCAATATACTATCAACCATATCTTGGTTTAAGACATTTTCTTTAATTCTATTGAATATAGATGGTTTTTATTTTGGAATCTACTTGGAGGATTATGAATCAGCGTGACAAAGCAATTGCCTATATTTCAGGTGCAATTGCAACATATTCTCTAAAAAAAGAAGCTGGCGAGATACAAGATAACATGTCAATGTATGATTTTTTGGCTAAAACCATACCTGATGAGTTAAATTCTGAGGCTAAAATTGAATTAATTGATGAAATTTTTGCTTATATCTCAAATTCACTTTCTAAAGCATAATTTCATATGTGCAATAAGATAACAAGAATTACTCTTGACAAGCATTGCAACTTTGGGGTCACATTGCTCATTACAGGTCTTGAAGGGTGCAAAAGATGAGGGATTTAAAACAATACTTGTTTGTGAAAAAAAACGTGAAAAATTGTATCGTAGATTTTCATTCATTGATGAATTAATCATTGTTGAAAAATTTTCTGATATTTTAAACCAAGAAATACAAGACCAACTCAAGCAGCAAGATGCGATATTAATTCCTCATGGAACGTTAATAGCACAAATGAGTTCTGAGGAGATTGAATCTATTACTGTACCAATTTTTGGAAACAAATGGATTCTAAGATGGGAATCAGATAGAGAAATGAAAGAAAAACTCATGAGAGAAGCTACACTTCCGATGCCAAAACCAGTAACAGAGCCAAAAGATATTGAAAAATTAGTGATTGTAAAAAGGCAGGGTGCTGCAGGTGGTAAAGGATATTTCATGGCAGCTAATGAAGAAGACTATAACACAAAAAGAAATCAGTTAATTTCCGAAGGTGTAATTTCTAAGGATGAAACATTATACATTCAAGAATATGCAGCGGGTGTTTTAGCATATTTACAATTCTTTTACTCACCATTAACTAATGAGTTAGAATTTTTTGGAGTTGATCAAAGACATGAATCAGATATTGAAGGTCTTGGTAGAATACCATCAGAACAGCAATTAAAATCAGACAAGGTTCCATCCTTTAACGTAATTGGAAATAGCCCACTAGTTTTGAGAGAATCGTTATTAGACGAAGTGTATGCAATGGGAGAAAATTTTGTTGATGCTGCAAAAAGAGTTGTCTCTCCAGGCATGAATGGTCCATTTTGTATCGAAGGAGTCTATGATGAAAATGCTAAATTTACATCATTTGAATTTTCAGCAAGAATTGTTGCAGGAACTAACATCTACATGGATGGTTCACCCTACTATTCATTATTATTCAATGAGAACATGAGTATGGGAAAAAGAATTGCACGTGAAATCAAGACTGCTGAATCAAAAAATATGATTGAAAAAATTGTCACTTGAGTTTACTGTAATACTCTTGGAACTTTTTTGAATACATATGATAATGATACTCTACCTGGCCCTGCAACTATTACAACCAAACATGCTGCTAATAGAATCAAATCAAATTCATAGCCATGTTCGCCAGTAAGACTTGATGCACCCTTTACAAGAAATATTGCACCTAACATTACTATTGAAATCAATGATGCAGAAATTCTAGTTAATACTCCTATAATTAATAATATTCCTGGAATAAATTCTGCAAGTGCAATTGGGATTTGCATTTCTGCTGGTATACCCATGCTCGAAATCCAACCACCAAAACCAGGATTGCCAAACTTTCCAAATCCGTGTACAATAAAGATCACACCTATTGCAGCACGCATTCCCATTTGTGCCGCATCATGTAATCCATGTGTAGAAAGATTCGCTGTCATAAATTGTATTAAAAAAATGAATTAAAAATGATTGCTATGTATCTATAGTGCTATAATGGCCGTTCCATCTTAATGTGGGGTAAACCAACACGATCAAATATTTTTCCAATCTCAGTAAAACCACATTTTTTGTAGAAATTTCTAATATCATAAACTGAATCCAGAATAATTTTTTCAATGCTTTTTTCTTTGTAATGATTGATAATTTGTTTAATTGCATCATAACCAAAATTATGTTGCCGATGCTCTCTATAAATCGCCATACGTTCTAATTTCATACTATTTTCAACTTGAATTAACCTAACAGAACCAATTACATTATCTTGTTCTACAAATAAAAAATGATCTGCAATTTCATCAAATCTATCAAATAACTCTGATTCAGATATTCCCATTTCGTCAGAAAAAATAGTTTTCCTAATTTTTCTCACTTTCAAAAAGTTATTATCTGAAAAATTGATCTTCTGAATTTTCAATTAGCATATACCATAACTAGGTATCAATTGCTGCTTTATTTGGATATAATCTCAATACAGCATCATCAGTGTGAAGTTCGATTTCTGCATTGCCTACTCTACTTTTGTAAAATTTGATTTTTTTACCATCTCTGAATTCAAATTTCTCAACAAAAACCAACGTTAATTCTTCAAGTTTACCCAATGTTTTGTAAACTGCAGAAAGAGAGATGTTCAGATCATCTGATATTTGGTTTGCAATTTTAGATTCAGGTACTATAGAAAATAAAACTGCCCTATGGCAAGGATTTACTAAAGAATCCATAATTTTTTGTGTTACATCATATTCACTTAATTGTAACACATTTGGTTTGGGCATTGCCTCACGAACTGTACTTTTTCTCATTTTATCCATTCAAATTTGGTGTTAGAACTAGAGTTGCCTCAGGTTTTTTGATGCTTATTTCGGCATTACTAATTCTGCTTTTGTATATTTTGAATTTTCTGCCTTTATCTGAAATACGCCAACTATCAACTTTGATCAATGTTAATTCTTCAAGATCTGAAATTTTTTTATAAACTGAACTTAATGGTATTTTATGTTTTTCAGAAAGTTCTGTTGCAGTTTTACCTTTTTTAATAATTGAAAATAATATAGCACGAGATTCTGCATCAGCCAACATCTCAATAACTTTTTGTGTAACATCATATTTTTTCAGCTGTGGTAATGTTAGTTTTCTAGCCATACAGTTTCTAAAAAAAATGATTATTTATTTATATTTTTTCTACTTCTATAGAATGAGAATTAATCCGAATGAATTTGTGGTTTTAACTTCTCCCAAAATGCCCCAAGTATCAATGCTAGAGATAGCCAGAATACAGATGTGGTAAAAAAGGAAAACGCTCTAAAACCGTTAATTAGTTCTGCAGGTGCATTAATTTCATCAGGATTGTCTGGCATCAAGAAAAACACTGCACTAATAAAAACTGCATATCCGATAAATGAAAATATTTTTTTTTCTGGTTTCAAACGTTTGTACATCTGATAAAAACCCAATGTTGAAAAACCAGAGATTGCAATAAATGAAAGATACAGAATTCCTCGTAATACAACCGTCTCACCGTCACCTACAGTAGGCGGATTTGCTGGATATTTCAAAAATGGGATTGTAAACAATACAAGCCACATTATTCCAGCCAGAACAAGAGTTTTTCTTAAATTATTTTCGCTTGGCAACGATTTCCTAGAATATGCAAATACAATTCCAAATAATGCACCTATAGATGTACCAAGAATTGTTGCAGCCAAAATCTGTCC
>JAKUOP010000017.1 GCA_022450565.1 Candidatus Nitrosopelagicus sp.
CACTTTCTGGAGAACCAACAATGTACCCAAAGCTACCTGATTTGATAAAATATCTTAAATCATTAGAAGCCACAAAATCAATTTTTCTTGTAACAAATGGTCAAGAACCAGAAATGATTCAAAGACTAGCAGATGAGGATGCACTACCAACCCAGTTATACCTTTCAACAAATGCATCAGATTACGATTCATTTCTTAAAATTAACAGGCCAAAATATGACGATTCATGGAAAAGATGGAATAAAACTTTGGAATTACTTGCAGAATTAGACACAAGAACGGTTCTTAGAGTTACATTAATCAAAGATTGGAACGATTCTGAAAAAATGATGTCAGGTTTTAGATCCATATTTGAAAAATCAAATGCGCATTTTATTGAGATTAAATCTTATATGCATATTGGACGCTCAACAAATCGCCTCGAATATGATAATATGGTGGAGATGAGTGATATCAGGAAATTTTCAAAACACATTGCAAAAAATTCTGATAGATTTGAAATTATGGATGAAAGTGAAGTTTCTCGAATAGTAGTTTTACAAAACAAAAAACGATTCACAGAACGTTATCTTAGTGCTTATGCATAAACCAATCTGAGAATTTTTTTAACGATGCAGCTCTATGAGAAAACTTATCTTTATCTGATAAATTTGCGTATGTTTTTGATTCGCCTTGTGGTATGAAAATTGGGTCATATCCCCAACCTCCTTTTTCTATAACAGATGCAATTTTTCCAGATATACTAGCCTCAAATAATTGAACATCGTTACCGCCATTACAATAAGCAATAATTGCGACAAATTTTGCATCTCGAAGCTCAGTATTTTCTAATAGATGTATGATTCCTTTATTTCCAATTGTGTCATAAACGTAAGATGAGTATGGACCTGGAAATCCTTCCAGATAATCAATAAACAGACCATCATCTTCAATAATCACTGGTTTTTGTACTTTGGTATATGCATCAATTGCTTTTCTTTCTGCAATCTTACTAAGAGAATTTGATTGAATTTCTTCTAATGTTGTTTTGAATAGGTTGATATTTACTCCAAAATTTGAAAGAATTCTTTCTGCCTCTTCAAACTTATGTTCATTTGATGATACAAAATAAAGCTCAGACAACTGTTGCGTACCTACCACGACTCTCTATAACTGCAACCAATTTGATAATTTTATTACAATATTTTTCTCCGATTGATTTAGAATATCCTTTTAAGAAATTATTCCAAGATTTTTTTAATATGTTAGCATGAGCACTGTTTAGTATCTCTTTGAACAGCCTAAGGTCTATGGCATGATCATCTGGTTTTTCTGTTCTACTGGCAAGACCAAAATCAATTAAGACAAGTTGCTTTTTAGTTAAAATAAAATTTGATGTAGTAAGATCTCCATGCATTATTCCATTTTTATGTAAAACACCAACAATCTTTCCAATTTCAAAACAACTTTTCTGTATAGCTTTTTCATTCATATCTCGTACTAACTTACCATCAATGTATTGCATCAAAATAGAACATTTGCTAACATCAAGAAAATAAATCAAAGGTGTAGAAATACCAAATGATTTCACCTGAGAGATTATTTCAGATTCTTTAATTGTTCGTTGTTTTCTTATTCTTTTATCAAGAACTGAATTTCTGTAAGTCTTCTCTTTTCTAATTTTTAATATAGCCTTCTTCCCATTCCACGATGACAAATAGACATCCGCTTCAGCGCCTTTTTTAAGCAATTTCATTAGAATTATAACTTAATTTGTAAATTAAAAGATATCATGGATGAAGGAGAAAAGCGTATTAAACAAGAAGACTGCAGCGAGGATGAACTAGGGGCTGGAATACTAACACTCACAAACAAAAGATTAGCTTTTGATAAGAGAAGTGGAAGAATTGCCGATTTCTCAATGAGGCTTGGAGATACAGTAATTGATGTGCCACTTAAGGAACTTGTTGAAGTTTGGAAAGAAGGTAGATTTATCAAAAAAATTTGTTTTAAAATTAAAACCAATGATGGAGAAAAAACTTACAAATTTGGTGTTCTTGGTACGGGCGGTTGGTTAGAAGAAATTCAAGACGCTATAGAAGAGATAAAGAATCAATAATCAATATCTACAGTATCTAATCTCCATGATTGTTTGACAAATGTATCTTTCATCGATGCACTTTTCTTAACTTGCGATTGTAAAAGACCTGTCCAAGCAATTTGCGAACCACAGTCACCTGCATAATTCAATGGGACAACAAAAAATTTAGAATCTTGCCTTCTACATACATCTTTTAGCATAGATGATAGTCTTTTGTTTGCAGCAACTCCACCTACTATCATAAGCTCTTTCTTATTTGTAAATGATAATGCGCGCTCGGTAGCTTCAGCAATCATTGCAAATGCAGTTTCCTGTAAGGAAAAACACGCGCTATCAAAACCTTCAGATGTTATATTTTTAGCAGCAGAAAGTAATCCAGAAAATGAAACATCATTTCCTTTGACAGTATACGGAAGTGGTATGTATTTACTAGATTTTATCGCAAGCTCTTCAATTTTTCTTCCACATGGGGATGCAAAACCTAATGATCTGCCAAATTGATCAAGTAGTTGGCCAAGTGTAATGTCTAATGTTTCACCAAAGACTCTCCATCTTCCAGAAACAAATGCAAGAAGCATTGTATGCCCGCCTGATACTAAAAGTACGAGAGGGTTTTTTGCCCCAGTAAGTAATTTTCCAAGATCCAGATGCCCAATTGCATGGTTAACAGGATAAATTGGGATTTTATAGTATGAAGAAAGTGATCTTGCAACAACTGCGCCCACTCTAAGACACGGACCTAAACCAGGTCCACCTGCATATGCAATCATATCTAAATCATTAATTTTTATTTTTGATTCATCAAGACATTCTGAAAGAATACTAGAACTGTTCTCTATATGATGACGAGAAGCCTCACGTGGATGTATCCCTTGACCCTCTGGTGGTTTGTATATCCTTCTAACATCAGACAGTATTTTTCCTCTTTTTTGATTTTTTTCAATAACAGCACAGGAAAATGTATGTGCAGTACTTTCAATTCCCAAACAGAGCATTCTAACCTCTACTTAAAGTGGAGACTATTTTTATGATATCCCCATTTTTTAAATAATGCTCTGCACCAATTCTTTGTTTTGTTTTTGCATCTATTGCATGCAAAAATCCTTTGCCAATATCCTGATGAATAATAAATGCTAAATCCTTAGCTGTTGAAGTAGAAGAGAGTAATTTGGCATCTGGCAGAACTTGACCATCTTTATTAGAAAGTTTTGTTTCATCCTCTACAGGAAATACAATAATCATCTTTAAGATGTCAAATATGACATAATTTAGAATTTTTTGTATGCCAGTTACGCCTATTTTGTTTAAAACATTTTTTGCAAGATGCAATGCATTATTTTGTTCATCTGAAAGATTTACATCTTGTTTTCCACTGAAACTATTGCTGCCAGAAACATAGTCAATTAATCCTGCTTTACTAGCTTTTCTTAACAAAAGCTCAGTCTCAGCACTACATGGAATAGTGGGAAAATCTATTGATATCTTTTTGATAATATCTAATTCTTCACATAGATCTGCTTTGTTAGATGCAATTAACATAGGTTTAGAGAGCTTTCTCAGTGACTTTAAAAATTTCATGATGTCTGAATCTGACCATTCATTAAGTTGTTTTGCTTTTAACGAAAGTGAATTTAAAATTTGATCAACATGTGATCCGTTAATACCCAACCCAGTAAATCTGTGTGTAAGTCCTTCAGATATCTTTGTGCGTTTTTGTTCAATTTCTTTTATTAATTTAGGCCATTCTCTATCAAGAATTTGTTTAAACCATAGATCAAATTCTTCCTCTACAAATTTTATATCTTCTAATGGATCATGTGTGCCAATACTTACTGGTTGACCATGAATATCAGTAGAACCAGAAATATCTACAACGTGTACTAATGCATCAGCTTGCATTGCATCAGTCAAAAACTGGTTTCCAAGTCCCTTACCTTCATGTGCACCTGGAACTAATCCAGCCACATCAATTAATTTTATAGGGACAAAACGAGTTCCTTCAAGACATAGACTGTTACCACATCTAGTTTGTAGATTTTTGCAAGCACACTCAGTCTTTACATATGAAACACCTATGTTTGGCTCAATTGTTGTAAATGGAAAATTTCCACTCTGAACCATTGTTTCAGTTGCTGCAGAAAAAAACGTAGATTTACCAACATTTGCTTTTCCAATTAGACCGATTTGCATGTTCACTAACTAGGACATAGGAATATTAGTTTTACAGGAATAATTTAATTTGGAACAAATTCAATCATACATATGGTATTAGTAATAACGGGAAGTCCAGGAGTTGGTAAGCACACTATTGCCAACGAAATCTTACACTCAAACGATTATGAATTGCTAGATATAAACAAAATTGCAAGTGAAAAAGGATTCATTGAAGATAATCAAGATGGAAACGAAATTGATGTGGACAAATTCAAAGGATATTTTGAGAAAATCATTACAGAAAAATCACTAGTAGTAGGTCATTTAGCCCCATACGTATTAAATGATAAAAATGTTAAATCTGCAATTGTTTTGAGAAAAAATCCATACAAATTACTTGATATCTATGAAAAAAGAGGTTACTCGGAAGAGAAGAGAAAAGAAAATCTTGGTAGTGAGATTTTAGGAATAATTACTAATGACGCAATAACCAATTTTGGTCAAGATAAAACATTTCAGATTGATGCGTCAGGGTCAACTCCAAAAGAAATTTCAAGTCGGATTGATAATATAATAAATAGAAATGATGATGGTGACAATATTGATTGGCTTCCATTAATTCAAGAAAAAAATGACTTCAAGACATTTTTTGAATATTAATTTAATAATAGATTGGCATGTGGTACTAACGAATTGTTTGAAATAAAATACAGTGATCTAGCTGGTAGAATTGGAATAATCCATACTAATCATGGTAAAATAGAAACCCCAGCATTTGTTCCAGTTATCCATCCCGTCAAACAATCAATTCCTGCAAAAAAAATTCGTGACATGGGTTTTGATGTAATTATAACAAACGCATACATTACAATGAATCGTCACGGTGATAAAGCAAGACAGAGAGGAATACATGATATTGTCAAGTATGACGGATCAGTAATGACGGATTCTGGAGGATATCAAGTACTAGAATATGGGGAAGTTGATGTACTACCTAAAGACATGGCAAAGTTTGAAATTGATATAAAAACAGATTTTGCAATTCCATTAGACAAGCCAACAGGGTATGGATTAACAAAAAAACTTGCCAATGAATATGTTAAACACACTTTAGAGGTTTGCAAACAGACGCTTAAGCAGAAAAAAGACAATGGGCAAATTTGGATTGGTCCAATTCAAGGTGGGGAACATTTTGATTTAGTTGCCAAATCTACAAAATCCCTAGTAAAAATGAAATTTCCTATGCTGGCATTAGGTAGTCCGGTTGAATTCATGGAATCTTATGAATACAGATTACTTGCAGAAATGATAGTCTCTGCAAAAAAACATATTCCGACCTCAATTCCATTGCATCTTTTTGGTGCAGGTCATCCCCTTACAATTCCTTTAGCAGTAGCATTAGGATGTGACACATTTGATTCAGCATCATACATGCTATATGCAAAGCATGATAGAGTGATTACTGAGGATGGCACACGCAGGCTTGACGAACTTGAATATTTCCCATTTGACTGTGAAGTCTCAGCAAAATATACACCAAAAGAATTATTGGAATTAAAAAAAGATGAGCGAATTGATAAGATTGCTTTGTTCAACCTATATTCAATAAAAGCAGAAGTCAATAGAGTAAAACAAGCAATTCGTGAGGGTAGACTATGGGAATATACAATGAAGAAGGCTCGTTCACATCCAAAACTGTTTGAGACAATCGATATATTTACAAAAAATACTAATTTTTTCATAGATTCAACTCCTAGATTTAAACAGAAAGCAATTTTCTTATTTTCAAAAGAGGATCAATTTAGACCAGAAATTCTTGCATTTCATGATTACGTGAGAAAATTTAGAACAAAAAAGAAAATATTGGTAATTACTCCAGATACAAATATCAAACCTGCATTTGTCTCGAAAGAATATCAGATTCTAAATTCCAAATTTAAAGACAAGGAATCAATTCAGTTTTGTAATTATAATCCATTTTTAGGACTTATTCCTATTGAGATATCAGATATCTTTCCTGCATCACACTACGTCATGACCAGGAAAGAATTCAATCCAGAAGATTTCAATTTATTTTTAGATACTTGGAAAATATTCTTTGAGAAAAATAATTTTGAAATTCTTTATACGCCAAAAAATGATCAGTTCTTGAAATTTTTAAAAAAATTCACATCAAAGAATATTAAAAAGAAATCAATAAAGTAGTTTTTAAAATAAAATAAGAAAAAAGGTGTGAAAAACGTCCGCCTATAAGGCAGCGTCTTCTGCCCATCCTTTTATGAATACACCGTTCTTGTGAAGTGGTACTGGTTGACCAGCAGTGTAATTCATTGGTCTCATCCAAAAGATGGATTTTGTTGGACAAACTCCAATACATGCACCGTCTGAGATGCATCTTTCTGGATAAAAGACAAATGCTTTACCTCTTTTCCAACCTTCAACAGGTTTTACACGGAGTACGTCAGGGCCAAGAGTTGTACAGATTTCTACACATAGTGCACATCCGATACATCTCTGTTCGTCTACGTCTGGAAGAATTGCTATTGGCATTTTCTATCAAAATTATTACCTGTTATTTGGTATTTAAACCATGATTCAAATATGAAACAGTGTTATAGATTTTTTAGATCGTTAGTCTAGACTAATGAAAAATAAAACAAAAAAGAAAACGTGAAATCACGTATTATTTTCTCATTGCGTCTATCTGACCAGATGTAACCCAGTCTAATAGTTCTGCGGATGATGGATTTAGATCTGCTTTGTTGGCCATAAGATTTGCAACCCATATCCAATTAATCTGATTTAATAGGACTTTATTGCCTTCGTCGCCTGCGCGAACCTTTGCAACAAGTGCTTTATCTTGTGTGGCTTCCCATTCAGCATAAGTTCTTCCCATGTTTGATCAAGTGTTAGGTTGCACTAATTAAAGCTTGTGCAAATTGTATAGACTGAGGAATTATTTGGGCACTAGAATGCAAGAAGAAGGTTTTAAGGTAGAGATCTAAAAAACACATGAGTGGAAGTTAAGGTTTTAGGCGCTGCAAGAGAAGTTGGGCGATCAGCTTTTCAGATTAATTGTGATGGTGCAAATCTATTATTAGATTATGGTGTAATGTTTGGTAATCCTAGAGGGTCACCCCCCACATACCCCCTTCATGTAAAACCAAGAGATATTGATTCGGTAATAATTACACATGCACATCTTGATCATTCAGGATGCGTTCCGTCACTTTTTGTTAGTGGGAACTGTAATGTTTATGCAACTCCACCAACATTTGATTTAAGCAAACTGCTGATTAAGGATATGCTAAAAATTGAGAAAAATTCTCATTCTTTTGATATTCCCGAGCTTAATAACATGATGCAACATGCAAAACAAATTCAGTTTAAAGAAAAAATTGTGAGAGGAGACACAAAATTTGAGTTACGTTCTTCAGGTCATGTACTTGGAGGAAGTACAGTTTTGGTAGAATCTGATAAAAAGAAATTATTTTACACAGGTGACATAAATCTTCGTGGTTCAAGAATGCTGCCACCTGCAGATTTGGACATAGGAGATGTTGATCTCTTGATTACAGAAAGTACGTATTCCCAGGAAAAACAGACTCCTAGAAGTAAATCAGAGCATGATTTTCTAGAATTTGCCAACGAGGTGATGGACAGAAAAGGTATTTTGTTTGTGCCTTCATTTTCAGTTGAGCGCTCACAAGAAATTGCATGTGTGCTAGAAAATGCAAATTTTAAGCACAGAGTTATCATGGATGGAATGGCACTAAAAGTGAATGAAATAATACTTAAACATCCAGAATATCTCAAGGAGCCAGAAATTTTTAAAGATGTTTTAGATAAAGTGGTTGCAATTGACGAGCACCGTCAAAGAAAAAATGCATTATCCGAACCATGTGTTGTAATTTCACCTGCAGGTATGCTAGTTGGAGGAAATGCTGTTTATTATCTACAACAATTAGCTTTTGACGATAAAAATGGTATTGCGTTAGTTTCATACCAAGGAGAAGGGACGCCTGGAAAAAAACTTCTGGATACAGGAAAAGTTTCAACCAGGGGAAAAGAGATGCATGTTACTGCACAAGTTAAACAATTTCAATTTTCGGGACATGCTGATCGAGATAGCTTATTTGATATGATTAAAAATATCAAAGGAAATCCAAAGGTTCTGACTGTTCATGGTGATAATAATTCATGTATAAAATTTGCAGAAGAAATTCATGAGAAATTTGGATTAGATGCAATTGCACCTAAAATTGATGATACAGTAAGTATCTAAATTGAAAAGAACATTTCAAGAAATAAACATTGAAGATACCATTAACAGTGGTCAGGTGTTTTTATGGGAAAAGAAGGGGGATGAATGGTATGGCATAGATGGTGAAAATGTTCTAGTCATAGATGAAAAAACAAGAAAATTTAGAAAAAAAAATGCCGAGTTTATTTTTTTCAGACAGAATGATAATTTTGAGGAGATTTACTCATGCTTAAAAAAAGACAAAATTGTTAAAAAAGCACTTGATGCATTTCCAGGAATCAGATTATTACAACAAGATCCGTTTCAATGCTATATTTCATTTATAGTCTCATCAAATTCTAACATTCCAAATATTAAAACAAGATTACAAAATCTATGCAGAAAATTTGGAGAAAAAAAGATAATTAATTCAAACGAATTTTTTCTTTTTCCAAAAAGTAGTATTATTTCTAATGCCCCAATATCCAAAATTTTGGATTGTGGGGTGGGATATAGGGCCAAAGCAATCAAAGAGGCATCAGTTGCAGTGACAGATGGCAAAATTGATTTTGATAATCTGAAAAATATGAGTTATTATGATGCTAAGCGAGAACTAGTGAAAGTTTTTGGAATCGGAAACAAAGTTGCTGACTGTATTTTATTATTCTCACTTGATAAACTTGAAGCATTTCCACTGGATAGATGGATGTTACGGGTATTGCAGAAATATTATTCAAAAAAATTCGAGCCATCATCAAAAACAATTACTGATAAAACATATGAAGACATTCATCAGAAAGTTGTTGAGCATTTTGGAAAATACGCTGGATATTCTCAACAATTTTTGTTCAAGATGGAAAGAGAACTGAATAATAAAAAATGGTTGTAACAACCCTTAAAGTGGTAATTAATAGACAAATTATTGGGCCTGTAGCTCAGCATGGATAGAGTGTTGGACTTCTAATCCAATGGTCAAGGGATCGAAGCCCTTCGGGCCCGCTTTCTCATAAGTTATTTATCTTCATTAGTTGTTGTTTCATCATGAAAGATGTAGAAATTAAATTAGAAAATTTGAAAATTTTACCACATTCTGAAATTAAAGGTAATGTGATTGTTAATTACCCTGGTCTGTATGACGGTGTAGTAATTAATACACAGATCATTGGTACAAATGAACTGGTTGTTTGGCGTTCATACAATGGAAAAAAAATTGAACAAAATGTTTCTAGACTTTTCATAAGTAAGGATCTCATGCCTGAAAACAAAGCAGAATTTACTGCGTCAATTGAATTTGAACCAAAAGAGGAGCATGATGTAAAATTTAGAGTTTCAATCATTGAACAGCATAAAGAAGTGGAAAATGACCAACTTTTTGCTACGCTTTCTAGTTAGAATCTAGATTTTGTAACTTCAACTATTCCTACCATCCATGGATGTGGATCACAGTGATATTCAATTACCCATGCTCCGTTTGGAGGAGCATCAGTAAATAGAAATTCATAACTCTCACCAGGCATAATTACACCCGTAGAACCAAATTCTCCACTAAAAGGATCAGTTATTTCGTCTCTATCATGACTGTCTGGAGTAACAGTGTGCGGTGTAGAATCCACATTATTCCAGATCACATAATTATCAATTGTTAATTGCACCTGAACTACTTTTGGAATGTAATTATCTTGTTGTTCAGGACTGGATGAACCTTCAATAATGTTAATGATTGTTTCACCATCTGGATGAAGAATATGTTCGTCAACGAAAACTTTCTGATTTTCTTCAGGCAACCAAAACATTGTATACCAAGAGATTGTCAAGCCTAATGCAATAATTACTGCAATAATTCCAATTCCATATGCATGACTTGATGATGTCTCAGTTGTGCTCAACAGCTTGCATGGTTTCTGAAAGTCTTATAAAGCTTTTTTAAAAAAACCGGTTTTTGATTAAGGTTTTTTTAGATCAGACACACCAATATTTGGATCTTTTTCTGAAGTTACCTCGGCATTCTTTGATTGGATCTCAGGAGCTTTTGGATCAGGTATATGTACATCTTTTTTCTCAAGTTCTTTGATAAAGACCTCCTTTTCTTGTAGGTTCTTTTCAGACCCGTCATCTGGATCTTTGGTTGGTAATTCCTTTGTAGCCGTACCTGAAATTGCCTTTGAGGAAATATTTCGTTTTATACTTGGGGGTGGCGGAGCTACTTGTGTTTGAGCCATAGAATATCGATAAACGTGGAACATGCCGGCAAATACAATTAGGATTAGACCTGCTAGGAATAATCCCATGTTCTTCATTCCAGT
This sequence comes from Candidatus Nitrosopelagicus sp., assembly GCA_022450565.1. Taxonomy (GTDB): domain Archaea; phylum Thermoproteota; class Nitrososphaeria; order Nitrososphaerales; family Nitrosopumilaceae; genus Nitrosopelagicus. The sequence continues at coordinate 10,781 of JAKUOP010000017.1, forward strand.
TATTGCCGCATTATACGCAGCAATATTCAGGAATACCATAAACGCAATTAAAGCAATAATAACCCAATTAACCCATTTTTCAGAAAATTCAATTTTTGCGACTTTCTGCGGTCCTTTCTCTTTTGCAAGCTTTGCTTTTCTTTCAGCCTCTTTTGCAAGATAAATCATCATGTAGCTAAATCCAATTCCTAATGGAACAAGCAGTATCATTACAGTATACAAGTAAATTGGATCTATGACCAATCTTTCGACTAGAGGTAGTGTCGAATCTGGTGGAATATAAAATCCCCAATACGTAGTAACCAAGATTTGAGCAATTCCCACTATACCAAATGCTGTTATGAGTGGTTTATCTTTCCATGAGAACTTTTTGTATCTGTCTACAAACGGAATCACTAGCAGCGCCAGTATAAACAGTCCTGGCCATAACACACCAGTTACAAACTTATCGTATTGCGTCCGCAGAAATGCATAGAGTCCCGTCAGATACCATTCTGGTACAGTAATTCCTGGCGGCACCGTCGGTTGGAATTTAAATCCGAGATCAACCGGGAAAACCCCACCAGTAATTAGAATAGCGCCAGATATTGCCATCACCATTGGTACATCAAATACCAAGAATCTTGGGAAATGAACTGCCATTAGACCAAGCATTACAATTGGAAGAATGAACACATGTTGAGTATAGAAACGCAGAACAAAGTCATGGAATCCATTTCCAAACGCCATATCACGTATCAGCGGCCCTGCTACGGGAATTGAGTTTGTAAGTGACGCCGCAATACTAATTGCAAGTTCTGCTCTTTCACTGAAAATTATATCATATCCAGTAAATGCTTCTAGGATTGTTACAGTTCCTAAAATAATTCCAGTTACCCAAAGTATTTCATTTCTAATCTTGTAACGTCCACTAAAGTATTGATAATACATGTGAAGTATTGCAAGCATTACCATTGCATTTGAGCCATGATAGTGAATATTCCTAATATGAAAACCAAAAGGAACATCATTATTGATAAATTCTACACTGTCCCATGCTCTGTCTAGTATTGGTTCATAATAGAACATCAAAAGTGCACCAGAAACTCCAAGAATAATAAATACAATGAAAGTTAACATTCCCAAAAATCCAAATGGACTTACAAATCTTGCAGGGAATGAAAATTTAATTGCAGTAAAAATAGTTCTGTCTAGACTATCCCAAATCCAATAAATGAAGGCCATGAGGCCACTTCTTCTACTTAACGAAACGGCCATATCCTATTACTCCATTTTTGTTAGGTCCCCATACAGGTGGTAAGACCCACATTCCGCCATCACTGTCTGCTTCCAAGTCTAACATTGGTAATGTGTTAGATGGTGCAGCTTGTAATGATGCAGGTCCTGAAAATGCTGTTCCAGTTCTTGGATCATACATACTTCCATGACAAGGACATTCACCTCTCATTCGTCCTTCTTGTGGCCAATATTTCCACACACACCAAAGATGTAAACAAATCATACTGAAAGCTCTAAACGCTGTAACATTATTTTTTTCTCCACCGTACTTTGCTGGAAGTCGAATAAATTGCCATTTACGAAATGCTTCTTCATCTAAAACTCTGTCACCAGTTTTTGGATATGTAATAATTTCTGCATGGTTAACTGGAAAACTGTTAATGTTTGCTTGAGTGCCATCAGGAAGTTCTACCGGGACTTTTTCTGCAGATGCAGATGAGGGATTCGGAAGAAAAGAGCCCCATGGTACAAAAGGTGCAAATGCCAAACCTGTTCCCGCAGCACCCATTAACTTCAAAAAGTCACGTCTAGAAAGTTTTGAACCTGTTTCTTGATCCGACATATGGCTGAAATCCTGCTGGAATAGTTATAAATCTTATTTCAAAAATTACTAGGCAATTATTTTTAGAAAATTTAATGACGTAATGATCGCGTTAAGACTTTATTTTTTAGAATTTTCTAACTGAGACTTGATACTTTTTGCAAGTACAATGCCAATTTTATCGATTTTAGCTAATTTCTCAAGTGGTACTTTTTTCAGTGAAGTTTTATTCTTGTAGCCATTTTTGTACAAAACTTGAGCACGAACTCGTCCAATTTGCTTGATTTTTACTAACTCAAGATATTTCTCTGGAACACCATGTATGATTCGTAGTTTGAGTAAATCTGATTCGTCGATAAGATTCTGATATTCAGACACAATCTTTTTTTGTTCATTTTCTTTGGCATAGTCTCTCCAAAATTTAACAATCTCTGTAAAGGTATAGACCAAATCTTTTGCATTTTCTTTTATGTAGAAAATATCACCTGGTTCAGCATCAAAATGTTCTGACATTTTTTGATAAGTCAAAGCATCAATCCACTTGTAAAGAATCAATAGGCTTTTGAAACAATCTTCATTTGAAAATTTTTGTTGTGTGTACAATTTTTCATTTTTATTAATAAGATCATCCATATTTTCTTGATATTTTTCAGGTATTGGATATTGTGAATAAAATTCAGGAAGATTAGTAATCATATGTAATATTCCAAATGTGTGTTTTGTACCTCTTACATAATCTTCAATATAACCAGTCATATCAAATGCTGTTTTTGGATCAATTCTTAGATAAAAAACTCTAATTCCAAATTTTGTAGGCTCAAAACCATTTTCATCAGTTATCATTCCATATTCTTTTAATTTTTCAAGTTGTTTTGTTATTTTTTTTTCTAATATAGAAGGATTAGAAAGTTGGTACGCAGCAAAAGTTTCTGAAAAGAATTCTATTATTTTTTCATACGATATTGGATTGAATTTGGATGAAGTGTAAATATATCCAAGTAAATTAATTCGTAATGAACTATCTTCATCTAAGGTTTTTGAGTTTAATGGTTCTGGTATACCATCAACATAGTATTCTAATATTTCATCGGGATATCCTTTTGCAATAATTATTGATTCGCCCATATCATCATATTGTGGTCGTCCAGCTCTTCCACACATTTGTTTGTATTCTAAAATACTAATTTTTTCTAAACCGTTGTTTGTATATCTCATTACACTTGGTATTACAACTCTACGTGCAGGTAGGTTTACACCAGCAGCTAAGGTTGGTGTTGCACTTAATAATTTTATGCGACCGTTTCTAAATTCAGTTTCAATTATTGAACGACATCGTTGATCAAGTCCTGCATGATGAAAAGCTGTGCCATTTTTTACCATATGTGCTAATTCAGTAGTTAATTTTGTATTATCATAACTATCTTTTGGAAGAATTTTTTTTGAAATTTTTTCTAATTCTTTTTGTTGTATGCCTGTAAGCATTTTTACAACATCTCGTCCAGCTTCTTTTGCCCACGCTACGGCGTTCTTTCTTGTCATTGCAAATATCAAACATTGATCTCCATTATCTACAGTATCCAATCCTAAACCAATCCAATCTTTTTGATGTCTAGACTCTTGACGATTATTTGTGAGATTTCCCTCAGTTTCTTCTCGATCTTGATTTGTTATTATGTGTCTACTGTAAACTGCTTCAGATAACGGAACACGTCTAAATGTACTCTCAACTAATTCACAATCTAACCAGTCTGCAAGTTCATTACTGTTTGAGATAGTTGCACTGAGCCCAATAATTTTAGGGGGATTTTTTCCAATAAATCCAGTTCTAAGCCGAGTCAAAACAATTTCTAATGTTGGACCTCTTGTCTCATCACCAATTAGATGAATTTCATCAGAAACTACCAGTCCTATATCATAAATCCAATCCTGTTGAAATGCCATATTTGCATCCATACTCTCATTTGTGAGAAATATTATATCAGCATCTTCTAATTTCTCTTTTTTGTCTTTTGAATCTCCGGTAGATAATGCTACTTTGATTTTTCTGCCTATTGACAATTTCTCTAATTTTTTAAACTCTTCAAATTTTTCAGTCGTTAACGCACGTAATGGAGTTAGATAAACAATTTTGGTTTTATGTTTCGAAAGATGAGCGAGAATTGCTAACATGGCAATGAGTGTTTTTCCACTTGCAGTGGGTATTGTAATCAAAAAATTCTTTTTTCCATCAAATAACCCAGCCTTTACGGATTGTTCTTGTGGTTCAAAAAGTTCGTCATATCCTTCCGACTTAAGAAAATTAATTAATTGTGGATCTAGATCTAAGTCACTTACTTTCATACTGTATTATAATGACCAGGTTTTGACTCATAAATAGATGCTTCACGAACCATTTTTCTTACTATATTCCTGGCTTCTTCTTCAGTGAATTTTTCTGTTTTTACTAACTCCTCTATCAATTTACTTTCTTCTACAGGTTTCTTTGGTTCACCTTCAAGTGTTTGTAGAATTCCCATAAATGATTGCATTTTAGAAACCTCACTGCGTGGTTTTCCTTGTAGAACACCAAGATCCACTTTGCCAGTATTAACATCAATTCCTGCATCCTCAAACATGTTTTGTAAAAGATCTATTGCTCTTTGGGCATCTTCCTCTTCCACCTGATTTTTTAGCAAAAGTCTTGCTCTTGCAGTTGCCAGCCTGATTAAACCTTCCAGTTGTCTAGGAGTGACAGTAATCATATCATCTGCATCAACATTACGCATTTTCAGATAATAATCAAGAATTTTGGTCTCAGCCTCTTTGGTGAGTATAGGATCAACTCTTTTTGCATATGAAACGTATTTTGTAAGCGTCTCAGAATCAATTAATGAACGACTATCAATTCCTTGAGGAGTATGAAGATCAATTATGTGCTTGGCAATTTTTTCATCTCTTTCTTTTGATGGTTGATCTCTTACAACAAAAATAAGATCAAATCTGGTTAATAGTGGTATAGGCAAGTTAACATTTTCTGTAATGTTCTTGAAAGGATCATATTTTCCATACATTGGGTTTGCAGCAGCAAGAATTGAGGTCCTAGCGTTTAGTGTTGCAACAATACCACCTTTTGCAATACTAGCAGTTTGTTGTTCCATAACTTCGTGTAGTGCACTTCTATCTTCGTCTTTCATCTTGTCAAATTCGTCAATACACACCAATCCTTGATCTCCCAAAACTGTAGCACCTGCTTCCAGCATGAAAATTCCATTTACATCACGAACAACTGCTGCAGTAAGTCCAGCTGCAGTGGAACCTCGTCCAGATGTGTACAAGCCTCTAGGTGCAATTCTGGCACAGAATTTTAACATCTCACTTTTTGCAGTACCGGGATCTCCAACAAGAAAGATATTGATATCACCTCTGATTTTGCTTCCATCCTGCAGTTCTCTTTGGGTAGAACCTGCCATTAACAGTAAAATTGATTCCTTGATAATTCTATGACCTGTAATATGTGGTGCATATGAATCGATTATTCTATCATAAATATCTGGGCTTTTTGATAATGACTTGATTGTTTTTTCTTCTTCTGGTGAAATTTCTTCTCTTTGTATTCGTCGTGATGTTTTTGAGCCCTTTCCACCAAGGAATTCCACGTTATTACCATCCAGTCTTAATCTGTATAATGGACTGTTGCTTTTTGAAACTCCAGACATTTTTTCTTGCTCTATTCTGACAATTCCAGTTAGAACAACCCTGTCACCTGGTCTGGCATCATCAACCAGATCTTGCTTGACTGTAATATCCAAATAATGAGGAAGTTGACCTGGAGGTAGATCCTCAGGTAGTTCTTGCAATCTGACAAACTGAACATCAATGAACCTGCTAGATTGGGGTTCCAAAGACAATTCTTTGTGCGTACATTTCTCATTTGAACACTTTATTGGAGTGGTAATTGTAAGACCTTTTTCCAGTATAACGTCAGTTCTATGGCCAATTGGACATATGAAGACAAGTTCTTTTGCCAGAGGTTTTACTTCTGATGCACGTAAAACCATACCAGATACACTTGTCATTTTACCAATTATTTCTGCATTAATCTGACGTAGGCTCCTTTGAACTGGATAGTTTGCAATCCTAGCTCTTATCTCATGCCCAATTTTCTGAGCATATTTTGGAAATCTTTCATGTAGTATCTCTTTGATTGCTCTTGAAAATGCTTCAAGAATTTCGTCTGGGTCCTCATTGAATTTTGATTCAATTTCGGGATGGGTTACCAAGTCATTGTAATCAATATTGATATATTTTGAATTTGATGACATCATCTTGTCAATGTCTTCTACGTATCGAAATGAACCAGCCTTGTCTTTGAATTGTATTAGAAATTCTTTAACATAGTCCGAGAGGGCAGATGGTGTATAATTTTCTACAGTAGTCATTTTTTGTTACCTATAATTTGTTTTTTAAATTCATTACTAGCATTGTTGATTTGATTGTAAAATACTTCTTCCTCTACAGTTAGTTTTGACCCCAAGTCAGCAGTAAGTTTTGATGAATCAGCTAGTCTTACAATTTTTCCCTGTCTTATTCTTACAAGTTGATTTAACATACTTTCTACTTTATCAGAATCATCTTTTGGTAGATTTTTCATATATTCGTTTAATCTAATGTAGAAAAATTTGTCAAGTGATGAAATAGATTCCTCTCCTTGAGCATCTTCCTTAACTTTTGCTTGTTTTAATTCTTGAATCATATCTTGCTCGTGAATTATTACATGGTTCTCAGAATGTAATGTTTTTGCAATCCATCTAGGAATGTTCATAATCTCGCCTGCTTTTCCATCAATCTGTATTCCAGAAACGTTAATTTTCAGATCATGTGAAAATTCTACTTTAACATCCTCTAGGTCAAATCCTACACCGTGTACTTTTGTGGTATCTTCTAATTCCATTATTCATCAAAGGCGAGCGAGGGATTTAATGGGTGCGATCGATCAATTTCATTAACAATTAGCTTTGATCATTTGATCCTACTAGTGATTTATTAACAAGAATAGGCAGTTTGCAACTATGGCAAACACTGACGTAATGTGGGTAGAAAAATATCGCCCAAAAAACCTTACAGATCTGGTTAATCAAAAAGAAGTCAAAGGTAGTTTGTCAGGATTAATCAAAAATGAATCAGAAATGCCTCATTTGCTATTTTCTGGCAGTGCAGGTGTAGGCAAAACAACTACTGCAATATGCATCTCACATCAAATACTTGGTGATTCATGGAAAGACTATACATTAGAACTCAACGCATCTGACGAACGTGGAATTAACATGGTTCGTGAAAGAGTAAAGAAATTCTCTAGATTTGCTGGTTTGGATTCTCAAATACCATTTAAAATTATTATATTAGATGAAGCAGATGAAATGACCTCTGATGCACAAACTGCATTAAGACGAATTATTGAAGATACAGCAAAATTTTGTAGATTCATCCTAATTGCTAACAATATTTCAAAAATCATAGACCCAATTCAAAGTCGTTGTGCAGTTTTCAAGTTTACTAGAATTGATGAAAATGAAATAATTGATCAATTAAAAATAATTTCTAAAAAAGAAAAAGTCAAGGTGGATGAAAAAGGTCTTAAAGAAATTACTAATTATGCTGGTGGTGATATGAGACATGCAATTAATCTACTTCAGGCAGTTGCAAGTACTGGAAGTATTACTGAATCAAGTGTGAAGGCGTCAGCAGGGCTTACAAAAATAAATGATGTCGGTGATGTACTAAAATTATCTATATCAGGAAAAATCCAGGATGCACGAAATAAAATGATTGAACTAATCAAAGTTTATGGAATGTCAGAATCAGATTTTCTCAAATATATCAACCAAGCATTGTTTAAAGAGAAATACGAAAATCTTGAAGAAATGTCTCAGATAATTGCAAAATATGATTTTAGGATCTTATCTGGCGCAAATTCTGAAATCCAACTTTCTGCTATGCTTGCAGAATTAGGAAAATTTTCAAAGTAAAAACGCAGAGAGAGGGATTTGAACCCCCGCGTTCTTGCGAACACAGGCTCTCAAGGCCCGCGCCCTACCAGGCTAGGCGACCTCTGCGAATTTTGGAGCAATTTACTGCTTAAAATTTGTTAAGCAAATAGAATTTCAGTGGTTTTTGCAAAAATTGTAAAATAATTAGTACTAAGACTAACCCATACCTGGAGGACCACCAGCGCCGCCTGGTGCACCTGAAATTGCAATAACATCATCAATTCTTAAAATCATTGATGCTGCTTCAGTGGCAGATTTGATTATCTGTTCTTTTACAACTACAGGTTCAACAATATTTAGTGAGAGCATGTCACCAACTTTTCCATCCTTTGCGTTGATTCCACTCCATTTCTTTCCTTCACTTTGCTTTGCACGTAAAGTAACCATTGTATCGATAGGATCCATTCCAGCATTTTCAGCAATTGTAAGAGGAATGATTTCTAATGCTTCAGCAAATTTCTTAATTGCTAATTGTTGACGACCATCAAAACTTTCTGACCAATCTTTCAAAAATGCTGCCAGTAATGCTTCTGGGGCACCACCGCCTGCAACTATAGCAGGTCTTTCAATTACATCTTTTACAACCATTAATGCATCATGTATAGAACGATCTACTTCATCTACAACTCTTTGCGAGCCACCACGAATCAGTAATGTAACTGATTGTGGATTTCTACAACCTTCTACAAACACCCATTTGTCAGATTCAACTTTCTTTTGGTGTACAAGATCAGAAGTTCCAAGATCTTTCTCAGAAATATCCTCAAGATTAGTTGTGATACGACCACCTGTAGCCTTAGCAAGCTTTGTCATGTCACTTTCTTTTACACGTCTAACACCAAGTATTCCATATTTTGCTAAGAAGTGTTGAGCCATGTCATCAATTCCTTTTTGGCAGATTACAACATTAGTTCCAATTGAATGTAGTTTATCAACCATAGATTTTAACATTCGATTTTCTTCTTCCAAAAACATCTGCATTTGTGTAGGATCATTAATTCTAATTTCCGCACTCATCTCAGTTTTTTCAATTTCAAGTGCAGTATTGATTAAAGCAATTTTAGCTTGTTGTATTTTTGTAGGCATTCCACTATGAACAATTTCTTTGTCAAGAACTATTCCTTTTACCAATGCAGTGTCAGTAATTGAACCTCCTGCCTTTTTCTCAACCTTAATGTTATCTAGATCTACAGAGGATTTTTGATTTTTAGTTTCGGTAATCTTTAAAATTGCGTCTACGACAATTTTAGACAGAATATCACTGTCTTCAGAAATTAATTTTGATTCCATACTAGTTGCTGCAATCTTTAGTAGAGTCTCTTTATCATTATCTTGAACTTTTTTTGCAATCTCATCTAGAATCTCAAGTGATTTTTCTGATGCCGCTTGGAATCCATCAATGATTACTGATGAATGTACATCCTTACTTAGAAGCTCTTCTGCTTTTGCTAATAGTGTACCAGCAAAAATAACTGAAGATGTAGTACCATCACCAACTTCTGTATCAATAGTCTTGGAAATTTCAACCATCATTTTAGCAGTTGGGTGTTGTGCATCAATTTCTTTAAGAATTGTTGCACCATCATTTGTTATTGTAACATCACCTAATGAATCAACAAGCATTTTGTCTAAACCACGAGGACCTAAACTTGATTTTACTAATTCTGCAACAAGTTTTGCAGCAGCTATATTATTTTTCTGTGCATCTCTTCCTTTTTCTTGTAAAGCACTTTCCTTTAGAACTAAAACTGGTCCATTAGGAGTTTGCTGTATAGATGCCATGACTTTTTCTCATAAATGCTATTTTAATACCTTACGAGATGATAGTTGGAACAAATTCCCGTTTTTTAATGTCAACAATTCCACTATAAAGAATACGAATGTCTGGTAGTGCTAAAAATGGTAGAAAAACTGGAACTAAGTGAGGTTTTTTGAATTTACAACCTTTATCAGACAATGTATGATTAATTTCTAAAAATTGTTTTGAGATTGTCTCAATTGGTTTTGAGGAAATAATTCCAGATACTGCCATAGGCATGGACGCAAGTATTTTTCCATTATTAACAATAATCATTCCTCCCTGAGATTTTCTTAATTCATTTGATGCGACTGCCATATCTTTTTCATTTGAACCAATAACTATCAGATCATTTTCATGAAAACTCCAAGTTGATGCAAAGGCGCCTATCTCGGCTCCAAAATTTCTAAGAAACCCAACAGTATGTTTTTTTGTGCCAAATGTTCTGTCAAATGCTGCCACCTTCCAAATATCTTTATCTAAAGATGGTAGAATATTATCTTCTTTTGTTTTCAAATGTTCAGTAGATTTCTCGGTAACAATTTCTGATTTCATTGAAATAACATTGACATTTTCTTCATTTTTTTGTGACTTGATCATAAAATTATTTTCTGTAAGAACAGGAGTTTTTACTGTATTTGTAATCCAAGAAGGCAGTTTTGATTTTTTGATTGAAGGTAAAATTTTTCCATTTGAGGAAATTAGTTTTCCACCAAGAAAGATTTTATTTATTTTCACTTTCTGTAAATCATCTAGTACTAGTATATCAGCAATCTTTCCAGGTGCAATTCCTCCAAAATCATTATTCATTTTATAATAATCAAAACAATTCTTTGATGCCATTGATATTGCATCAATTGGGTCTAGACCAAGCTCAATTGATTCTCTGACACAATGATCAATGTGACCATAAGTAGATAGTTCTACAGGATCTAAACCATCTGAACAAAACATCAATCTGTTTGTGTATGTACCATGACGTAAGACGGAAGGAATAATTTCTTTTAAATCCCTTCTAATTGATCCTTCTCTTATCATTATCCACATGCCTAATCGTAGACGTTCAAGTACCTGTTCGAAATTTATTGGTTCATGGCATGAAAAAATTCCAGATGAGATATATGCATTTAATTTTTTTCCACTAGCTCCTGCTGTATGACCATTAATAATACAATTATTCTGATGCATCTGAATTAATGATTTCATAGTATGTGAATCACGTGTTGTAACCTTTGTCCATGAGAATACTTCGCCCAAACCTATTACTGATGGATTTTTTGTTGCTAACTTTTCTTCTTTTAGTGATAAAGTCTTTCCATGACTAAATTTTCTGTCAACTGGCAGTCCACCTGGAACTGTATGAAAAAATCTCATTGGTAGATTCTGCGTCTGCTTTACAAATTCTTTAAACCCTCTAAACCCAGATACACTAACAATATCTATCGAGTCGGGAAATAAAGAAGTTACACCACATAAAAGAGATTTTTTTATAAATTCTGATGGAAGTGTAAAATGATCAATGTGTATATGTGGATCTGCAAAGCTTGGTGTTACAAATCTGTTCTTTACATCTATTACAGTTGTTTTTTTTCCTTTTGTATGAATAGCATTAGGACCTACGTATGCAATTCTATCATTTTTGATTGATATCTGTATGTTTTCTTGTATTTCTCTAGTGTAAACATTAACCAATGAACAATTGACTAAAATGGTATCAGCTGGAATAGAACCTGTAGCTGTAGCATTTGTCTCTATTATTGATGATGTAGTTGAAAACACATGGTACATGTGAAGTTAGAGATTATTATACATTGAAGCGATGTTTAAATTACCGTCAAAAAGGCTGATAATTGTGAATCTCCCAAAGGAAAAAAGAGCATACTGTCCAAAATGTAAAAGTCATCAAACTATGAAAATTTCTGTATACAAAGCAGGGAAACGACGTGGTTCTGCTGCTGGAGAAAGAAGACATGCATTACGAAAAAAGGGATATGGTGGGCAAAAATTCCCAAAACTAGCAAAACCAGCAAAAACAACAAAAAAAGTTACGTTAATTGAGACATGTACCACATGTAAAAAGAAAATGATGAATAAAGGAATTAGAATACGAAAGTTTGAGTTGATAGCAGTATGAAAAAAGATCATATACTTACCCCAGAACCAAATAGTAAATTTCAAAAAATTAAATGTATGGAATGTGATGAAGAGCAAATTGTTTTTTCACATAATTCAAGTAAAGTTACATGCAATTCTTGTGGAAACATTCTTTCAGAACCAACTGGATCTAAAGCTAAGATAAACGGAAAAATTTCAGGTACTGCATAATAATTCATAATCATCTTTTGTGTTAATATTTAATCCAATTCTTTTATCATCAATTACAACTAAATCCTCTTCAATTGATTCTAAATTATTAATTTCACTTGCATTGACAAGTGATATACCAGAATAGACATATTCTTTATTCTTAGTTGTATATTCTGAGTTAATTCCTATGGAATTAAGAAACTTATTTGTTGTAACTATGCTAGTCCAGACGTTCTTAGGATTATAATTCTCAGATATTTGTTTAATAATCTTATCATCAAGTAATGGAAGATCTCCTGATGTAATGAAGACTGAATCATCCAATTGTCTTAAGACAAAGTTTAGGTCACTAACAAAATCTTTTCCAGAAGTTGAAATAATTTCAACTCCAGATTGTCGTAGAGTCTTTTCTGTTTCTGGCGAATTTGAACTAGTTGCTGCAATTATTCTTGAAAAGCAATTAGAATTCTTTAATGCATCAACTACATGCATAATTACTGGTTTCTTATACTCAAGAAGTAATTTTTCTTGCTTTGTGTTCATTCTGGTACCCTTTCCACCAGCCATAATTAGACTAATCATAATGAAACAAAAATTAGAAGAGACGCGAGTCTTGTAATTTCATTTGTTGCTCCCAACACATCACCTGTTATTCCACCAAAGCTTCTTGTTGCAAGACCAACCATAAACATAGTTATCACAATTCCAACTGCAAAAACGATCAGTCCAGACTCTTCTCCAATAAATAAAAATGGTAAAATTGTGATAGCAAACGCGGCAGCTAACCGCTTTTTGTCGTTCATGATTTGCATGAATGGTGAATTTGAGCCAACTGCGGCAGAATTGCCTAGGCTCGCCATTAGAACCATTGAGAATTTTGCCAAGATTTCACTTAGAAGAATTATTTTGAATAATTCATAACCACTTGTTAAAGAAATAGCAATTATCGCGCCAGCAATATACAAAACAATTGAAACAATTCCAGCAGAACCAGTTGATAGGTCTTTCATTGCTTTGAGTTTCTTTTCTTTTGAACCTCTGGTCATTAGACCATCAGCAAAATCAGCAAGACCATCGTTATGATGAATTCCAGTGATTACTGCTAAAGAAGCAACAACTAACAATGATGTAATTAATGGATCAAGAAATAGGGATAGGCCAAAACCAAATGATCCCACAAGAAGACCAATTGCAATACCAGCAATTGGGAACAGATACATGTGTTTGGCAACTGTTTCAAGATTTGCATTGCTAGTAGGAATTATAGTAAGAAATGAAAAAACTGAACCGATCTGTTTAAGCAAGAATTGTCAACCCCAAATAAGATAGAACTGTGATGATTGGAATTGTAACTATTCCAAAGAATAGAATTGTGGTGACTTTCATTAAGACGATTGCTGAGCGCACATGTGTTGTTGAAAGATAAACTGAACCACTACCAATTCTGTAATGATCAAGTTTTTGGAACTTTGTATCTAATGCACCTGCTAGTGCTGCCATTGGATAACCAGCGTTTGGACTAGAAGTATTACCACTGTCTTCCTTTAAAATTTGATATGATTGTTTCCAGTCATTTCCTAGAAGCATTGATGCCAACACCATAATTAGTCCTGTTAGTCGTGATGGTATATAGTTCAGAACATTATCACAGTTTGCTCCAAACCAACCAAGATTTCCAAACATCTCATTTTTGTAACCAATCATTGAATCAATTGTATTTACTACACGATAAACAAACGCACCTGGAAGACCAAAGAGTGCAAAATAAAACAGTGGTCCTGTAATACCATCAACTGTGTTTTCGCTTATGCTTTCTAAAGCTCCAGATAAAACATGATTCTTGTCCAAATCTTTTGTTTTACGCTTAGTGATCATGGCTAGATTTGTTCTAGCCTCATCAATATTGTCATTCTCTAGTGCATCAACAATTCTTAATGCATGCTTTTCCATGCCCCGTATTGCGATTGTTGTCTTTAGCAAGATAGCACCAACTATGATAGAAATTATGATGGTAAGAATTTCATTTCCAATTATAGAATCTAGTTTTAGATTGAATAGTAATAATAATGCACCAACAGTTGCAGTTGAAATTAATACAATGATTATACCACCAAATTTTTCAAAGTATGCATTCTCATTTTTAAACATTGGTACTAAATTACCAATAAAATTACCAATCCATGCAGTTGGATGATATTTGTTTCTTGGATCACCAAAAATGAGATCTAAGGTTATCGCAAAGCCAATGATTAGAATGGATTCAAATATCATTTTAAGATCCTTTTGATTCCACTAATATTAAGACTTGAACGTACAACATTACTGATTTTGTCAATCTCTGAATTTAATTTCCTTATATTGGCTTTGTTCCATACTAATTTCTTTGTAGAATTGCCTATAGAATCCTCATCAGGAATAGAAAATTTGGTTAATGGAATTGTTCCAAGAACTGGTTTCTTGGTTTTCTGCCTTAGTTTTCTAAAACCAGGTTTGAGAATTTCTATATCTCCTCGAAACTTGTTAAAGACAAAACCCTTAACAAGTTTTTGATATTTCTTTTCAATAAGCTCCATGGTTCCTACTAAACTGGCAAAAGAACCACCACGCTCAATATCGGTTATCAAAATTACATTTGACTTTGTTTTTTCAGCGATCTTCATATTTGCAATATCATATTTTACTAGATTGATTTCAGCTGGTGAACCAGCACCCTCGATAATTATCAGGTCATGATTTTTTTCTAGTTGTTTGTAGGAATTCAAAGCAAGTCGTAAACCAGTTTTGTTTACAAATTTTGCATAGTAATCAGATGCATGCATTTTCTTAAAGAATTTTCCATTAGTAAAGACCGAGCTTCGATAGTCTCCCAATGGTTTTAGCAAGATTGGATTTTGTTCAGGTGAGATTTCTGTGCGTGCTGCAATGGATTGTATTGCTTGTGCACGAGATATCTCAAAATCCTTTGTGATATAGGCGTAATTTGACATATTTTGTGCCTTGAATGGCGATACTGAGTAACCCATATCTGAGAATATTCTACAGAGTGCAGTAACTAAGATTGTTTTTCCTGAACCCGAAGAAGTTCCTTGTATCATTAATGATTTTGTAATATTAAATCGCCTCCAATGCTTTGATTAGTTTTAGATTGTCTTTACGTTTTTTTACAGCAATTCTAATATAATTTTCATTTAATCCACGAAAAGTGCTACAATCACGAATTAGAATATTTTTTCTTAGTAGTTTTTTTTGCAATGTTTTTGATTTTATTTTTGTATTTAACAAAATGAAATTTGTTGATGAATTATAACAACTGAAATTTTTTATTTTAGATATAGATTTTTTTAGAAACTGATTTTCCTTTTTGATTAACATTCTTGATTTTTCAAGAAATGGATGATAGCAGATTGCTGCACTTGCTGCATTTTGTGCTATGTTACTTACATTCCATGGAATCTTTAATTTTTGTAAGACATTCACCATTTCTTTATTACCTATTCCATATCCAATTCTAAGACCTGCTAAACCAAATGATTTTGTAAATGAACGTAGAATGAATAAATTTTCATATGATTTTATTAATTTTATCAATGATTGATTTTCTTCTGAAATTAATTCAATAAACGTTTCATCGACAAAAACAAGACTTGATTTTTTTTGTGCGTTTTTGATAATTTTTATCATATTAGACTTTTTGGTTAGTACACCAGTTGGATTATTTGGATTACAAACAAAAACGGCACCACTCTTTGGTATTATTTTTAGAAAATCATCTATATCGTCATTTAGATTAAATGTTTTATGGAAATTTATCTTACATCCAGATAATTGACTGGCTTTTTCATATTCAGTAAATGTTGGTATTGGGATCAACACGCTAGTTTTTTCATTAAGAAATGCTTTTGTAAAATTATAGATTATCTCAGTTGCACCATTTCCAATTAGTATTTGTGATTCATTCAATCCTGTGTACCATTTTAGATTTGAACGTAAATTTGAAGAATCAGAATCAGGGTATGTTGAAATGAATTTCAGTTGTTTTTTCAAGAATTTTTTCACACCTGGATGACATCCTAATGGGTTAACATTTGAGCTAAAATCAATAATATCCATCGATGGGTTACTGATGGAGTATAACCCACCATGGGAGGCTGGAGAATGCCTTCCTACAAATTGGTTTACTTTAATTTTCAATATATGGGATATTCAGCTTCAATATAGTATTCTTTTGGTCACTCTTCTAAAGGAATATTAACAGAAAACAGAAAATACCTATCTATGAAAAAGAAAGTGGCAATAATTGGAGTAACAGGTTCCGTAGGGCAGGAATTTGTTCAATCATTGCATAATCATCCATGGTTTGAGGTTACACAAATTGCGGCCTCTGAGCGTACCGCCGGAAAAAAATATCTTGATGCCATCAGGGATGCCAATGGCATTGTTGCATGGGATGTAGGTGGGGAAATTCCAGAGTACATTAAAGAAATGACAGTCTTGACAATTGACGAGGTAGATATATCACAATTAGATTTGATTTTCTCAGCAGTGGAATCTGTAGCTGCAAGAGATATTGAAACTAAATTTGCAAAGGATTTACCAGTAATATCAACTTCTTCTGCATATAGATACGAAGAAGATGTTCCAATTCTTATTCCAGGTGTCAATGACGACCAAGCAGAACTTCTTGAAGTTCAAAAGAAGAACAGAGATTGGAAAGGTTGGGTTGCTCCATTACCAAATTGTACTACAACTGGTTTAGCTATTACACTAAAACCACTACTTGAGAAATACGGTGCAAAAAAAGTTATGATGACTTCGATGCAGGCAATATCTGGTGGTGGAAAGACTGGCGTTTCTGCAATGGGAATCACGGATAACATTCTACCATACATTCCAAAAGAAGAAGGAAAAGTAAGAAAAGAAACTAGAAAGATTCTTGGTAAACTAAAAGATGGTAAAATTGAAGATGCAGACATTAGAGTTAGTTGCACATGTACTCGTGTTCCAGTCATAGATGGTCATACTGAATCAGTCTTTGTGGAAACTGAAAAAGAAATTGATCCAAACTTAGCAAAAGATACCTACAATGATTATAATAAAGAAATCTCTGTAGCAGGATTACCCTCAGCACCAGAAGAATACTATGCATTCCATGAGGATCCAACAAGACCACAACCAAGAATGGAAAGAGAAGTTGGTGATGGAATGACTACAACAATTGGAAGAGTTGAAAAAGAAGAACTTTTTGAAAATGGTCTAAAGTACATGCTGTTTTCTCACAATAAAAAAATGGGTTCTGCAAAAGGTGCAGTTTTGTTAGCTGAAATGCTATACAAAAAAGATAAGATTTAGTAAAAAAAATAACAAAAATTTCAAAAATAGCTTTATTATAGGTTGAATAATTCAAGATGCAGGTGTCATAAACGGCTAAAGTTGATAACTTAGACTTGAAGATTTTATCTGAATTATCTAGTGATGCATCAATCTCTGTTCCAAAACTTGCAGAAAAAATTAACACAAATTCGTCAGTCGTCTACAGTAGAATCAAGCGTTTGCTTAAACAAAAATTAATTAAAAAATTTACAATTGATGTTAATGATAAGGAGCTAGGATATGGTGTCAAATCAGTTACCGGAATCAACATGGATTCCAAAAAGCGTGATAGTATAATTGAACAGTTATTCAGTATTGACGGCGTTCGAGAAATCTCAGAAGTTACAGGCAGGTTTGACATAATGGTTACCATGTATGCTAAAAATCTAAATGAAATGCACAAGGTGGTCTCAGGCAAAATTGGTAAAATTGACGGAATTGTTGGATCTGAGAGTTTCATTGAGATGAAAAGAAGAACAAAGACGATGCCTTACCTCGCAGATGAATAGCTTGATATTTATTTTTTGGACGGTGATAGAATAGTATGCAAACAGCACCTACCGAATCAAAATTCAAGACATACTATGAGCTTACAAAACCAAAGATCTGGTATTTGCTGGTTTTTACCGCATTAGGAACTGCAGTCACCGCATCGAATATTTACAATATTGAAATTTCAATTGGAACGTGGATTCTGATGCTTTTTGGCGTAGCCGCTGGATCTGCTGCAGCTAACACATTGACAAACTATCATGACCGAGACATTGACGCCATTATGGAGAGAACAAAAGAAAGACCTATTCCAAGCAAGAGAATTTATCCGGCAGAAAAGGCACGAGACTTTGGATTAATCTTAGCCGGCGTTTCAATTGCATGTGCATTTGGAATTGCATTTACAACAGGATTCTGGAATGGAATTTGGTGTGGAATCTTTATGGTCTTTGGATTAGCTGATAATATTATAATTTACAGTCATGCACTAAAAAGAAA
>JAKUOP010000018.1:0-7127 GCA_022450565.1 Candidatus Nitrosopelagicus sp.
CTTTCCAGTTATTGACAAACTCATCTTTTTCTTCAGAGACTATCTTATCCATTGTCTTAAGACCATCAAACATGGTTCCACAGTAAAACATTCCAGGCTCGTAGATTCCATCTTTCTTTGCAATTCGATTAATGTAATTGGTGTTTATCGCTGCACCACCACATAATATTGGGATGTTAACATCAGTCTTTCTTGCATGTTCAACAAAGAACTGCATTTGTTTTGATGTAGATACTAGCAATGCAGAGAGACCAACAGCATCAGGTTTGACTTCATTAATTTTTTCTACAAACTTCTGCAAAGGTACCTGCTTACCCAAATCATGTACAGTGTAACCATTATTCACAAAGATTGTCTTTACAAGGTTTTTTCCAATGTCGTGAACATCACCATAAACAGTACCTAAAACTAATACTCCTTTGCTTGTTCCTTCTTCCTTTAACAGATACTTTTCTAATTCTTTAACTGCAGCCTTCATACATTCAGCAGATTTTAGAACAAATGGGAGAATTAATTCACCTGCACCAAACCTGTCACCAACTATCTTCATGGCAGGTAGTAAATCATCATTTAATGTCTGAATAGCGCCTTGATGAGTAACCTCTTTTTCTGCGTTAATTGATAGAATGCCATCATTATCCTGTACTAGGTTTTTTTCATCTAATTTTTCGGCAATTGCAGAAACCACATCGTTTTCAATTCCATCTTTAAGTCGATTAATAATTCTGAAATTTGCACGTTTACCTGCAGCCCATGATGGATCAACATCTACTTTTTTTGTTTTAGTTGTAGAGTCCTGATTTGTATTTTCAAAGTGAGTAATTAATTCAGATAGAGCATTTGGATGTCTATTGAAGATCAGGTCTTCAACTATCTTCTTCTCTTTTTCATCAATTTCAGTATAAGGAGTAATTTCACGTGCATTTACAATTGCACTGTCAAGACCATTTTGTACAGCATGATATAAGAAAACTGAATTTAATACACGTCGAGCTTGTGGAGCGAGACCAAAGCTGATGTTACTTAGACCTAGAGTAGTAAATGAGGTTGGAAATCTTTCTTTGACAAGCTTAATTCCTTCCAATGTATGTTTTCCTGCATCACGGAATTCTTCTTCACCTGTTGCAAGTGTGAATGTTAAAACATCAAAGATGAATTGTTCTGGACGAAGACCATATTTTTTCCCCGACTTGTAAAGTAATTCCGCAGTTTCAACTTTCTGGGTAGGAGTTTTTGCCATTCCGTCAGGTCCAATACATAATGCAATCGCAGGGATCCCATATTTTGCCATTAACGGAGCTAATGCTTTGTATCTACTTCCATCACCTTCCAGATTAATAGAATTGATTATAGGTTTACCAGGGATTTGTTCAATTGCAGATTCAATTACTTGTGGATCTGTAGAATCGATTACAAGAGGAGCGTCAATTTCAAGACTCAAACTTTTAACAAGTTTTAGAATGAACTCTTTTTCATCTGAACGCTCTGTTGTTGCAACACATACATCAATGCAATGAGCCCCATCTTCAACTTGAGTTCTAGCTAGATCAACTAATCCATCAAAATCGTCATTCAAGACTAACTCTTTTGCTTTCTTTGAACCTTGAGTGTTAAGTCTCTCACCAATTATGAGAGGACCAACTTCTTGTTTTAGGTCGACAGATTTGATTGCAGAGCTTACTCTAGCTTTTAACATATATGATAAGAAATGAAATTTTTGTAAATACTTATCTCATCAATCTTTCTTTTGTTTATCGATAACTTTTCTTAGTTGCTCTATATGGTCAGGATTTGTGCCACAGCAACCACCAATAATGTTAACCTGTGGGTATTCTTTGATGAATGAGTCAAGTGCTGAAGCCATTTTTTCAGGAGTCATCTTATAGACTGCTTGACCACCTTCATTTTCAGGCATTCCAGCGTTTGGTACAATTAACAACGGTTTGTGTTTTTGATCATTTAACCACTGAACACTTGGCTCCATTTCAATAGGACCCGTAGAACAGTTTAATCCAAAGATATCAATTCCCATTTCAGATATGGTAGTATATGCAGACTGGACATTTGTACCAAGAAGCATTTTTCCATATTGGTCCAATGTAACATTTGAGATAAGCGTCACTTTTTTTCCAGTCTTTTCCATTGCAGCATGTGATGCTTCAACTGCAAGTTTGACTTCAAGTATGTCTTGGCTTGTCTCAATTAGTAATGCATCTGCACTGCCTTGAATAAGGCCTTCAGCTTGTAATTCAAAGGCTTGGCGAATTTCTGATAAAGGCTTTTGACCAAGATCAGGATCATTGGAACTTGGAAGATATCCCGTAGGACCCATTGAACCAATAACAAATCGTGGTCTGTCAGTAAACTCGTCACATACGCTCCTTGCCAACTCTGCATTTTTTTTATTTAGTTCAACAGTTTGTGAACCAAATCCATATTCATCCAGTTTAATTTTATTTGAACCAAATGTATTGGTCTCAATACAATCAGAACCTGCTTTAAGATATGATCTATGAATTTCTTTTATCCATTCAGGTTTTGAGAATGATAAACCATCATTAAACCCATCTTTGCCATCCGGAAAATCTTCTGGCTTCGGGTCCAATTTTTGAATCTCTGTTCCCATTGCGCCATCAAATAAGATGATTCTATTTTCAAGTGCCTGTAAAAAATTTTCTTTAGTCAAGATTTAAACTTGAAAAAAAATCAAGTACCCCTTTAAAGTCATTTGGAGAAGTAATCAACACATCATTGGTCAGTTTATGGATTTGATTAACATACTGAGTAAAATTTTCTTTGTAATTTGACCAATCTAGTTTAAGAAATTCTGCAGATTTTAAATTATTGTCAGATGGGAATAGTATGCATGGAATAACTTCAAATTTCTGTGGGTTTAGATAGTTGTAAATTTTTTCTGCTTGTTCATAATTATGGATAACTTGAGTGACAAAACCATTAGGTTCAGCATTTATCTTCTTTGTGATCTTTTGAAAATTAGGTTTGTTTGGTATAGAAAGAAAAATTTCAATTTTTTCTTTATATCCATCTTGCGTTAATTCTTCAACAACTCTACTCGGAAACAATCGTGAGTTAGATTTAGCGTCAATAGGTGGATCACCCATTAAAACCAGTACACCGTCAATTTCATTCTCGATTAGTTTGTCTAAGATTGAATGGATCTGTTGGTTTGTTTTATCAATTGTTCGTAAACTAACTGTTACCTTTAATTCTGGTTTTTTTTCTTTAATATTTTTTGCAATGTTAAGCGGAGGAATTCTAGGAATGCCTAATACAGATTCGGTGACATGAATGCCATCGCAAAAATTGCTTATTTGTTCAATCCTATCTTCTAGTTTTGCAATCTGTGCATCGTTATCAGCACCAATTTTTGGCGGATTTATCTCGTATCTTACTGTCATAAGGTGCTTTTTCGTATACTTGATTAAAACTTCTCTATCTCTACTATGCGATGAATTTTGAAATGTATTTATTTAATTTGACCAGATTATCGTCGTGAAGGTTGTAATTAGTCTCATATTTTCAGTAATTTTACTTACTATTTCCTTTTCAAATTCAGTGGAAGCTGATAATGGTGTATACATACCTGATCATGAATATACTGGATTTTTTGATAATAATGGAATATACACTGTAATTGCTGGTATTAAAAACCAAGAAAATTTTGCAGTGGTTCCAACTTTGACTGTGTCAGTTAATGATGGGAACAAAGTATTCTCATCTGATTATGAATTTTCCTCAATAATGCCTCATCAGATGCTTCCGATGAAAATTAAACTACCTGAAATAACAAGTGAAAACCCAATTTTAGAACCACCAATAATTACATACACCGAATCTGAAAATATGTTTCCTGGAGGATATGTAATTTATGATGATACTCTAGTAATTCATGATGATGCAAGTTTAACTGGTAAAATTCGAAATGGTGGTGAAGACATATTTGAGAATTTTAGAATTTATGCATTAATCAAGGACAAAAATGATAACATACTGGATGTAGCATTTTCAGATAAGTTTGATGTAATGAAACCGGGTGATGTTTTTGATTTCAAATTAATGGCTGCAACACATCTTACAAATGATGTAGACTACTATAGCTGTTTTGCATTTGGTGATGACTCAATTATGCCTCTTACAGTAAAAAAAGGAGATGGAGAAATGACATTTAGATATACTGCAAATGCATGGTTCAAAGATGGCGTATTTAATTCTGATGAAACTGTTTTGACATTGTATTCATTAAATGGTTTTCAAATGCCAGTTATTGGCAGTTTTGAATTTCCAACAAATTCCATCAATGAAAAATATGATGTAGTGTTGGATGGCGAGAAATTTGATATTGGTGCTAGTTCAAAAGATCCAAAAATAAAATTCACTGAAAGGATTGAGACGTTACAAAGTATAGATGAGATGGGAAATTGGCATCTGTATTTTGAGGTCCCTTCAGGATTTCAAGGTAATGTAAGCATCTCAGGCTTTATGAAAAATGACGGAACTGTTCCAGTTCCAGATGAGATTGATTTGACTAACTTAGTATACTATGAAATTACCGGTGGTGATGTAAAACAAATTCTTGCTAAACCAAACGACGCATCGTTACAAATTTTCATTGAATCTGAAACGGATGGACATTTGATGATTAAGATGAATGAATTTCTTTTGAGGCCATTTGATAATGATGAATATGTGGCAGTCACGGAAATGATCCCTGAATTGGCTACTGAGGATAAAATTGCATATATTATAACAGACAGATTTAGTTTTGATAAAGGAAAAACGATAACAATTCCATTTACTGCTGGAACAGAAAAAATTGAGGTTTTTGGCAGTTATGTTGTTCCTGAATTCGGTCATGTTGTAATGATAATCCTAATTTTAGGAATTATTGGAATGATAGTGTTTTCAAAAAAGACAAACTCCATATCAAACTTGTTTTATAACAGATTGTGATTCTAGAAAAAATTAAAAACGCGTTAACAACTGAAATAAACCCAAAAATTAACAATTACGGAAAAAACAAACCTGCATCAGTTCTTATAATAATTTATGACGTCTCCCCAAAAATTTTGATGACAAAAAAACCAGTGAGTATGATGCAGCATGGAGGGGAAATTTCATTTCCTGGTGGAAAATATGTTGAATCTGATAGTGATTTACTTGAAACTGCTATACGCGAAACAAAGGAAGAAACTGGCTTGGAAATTTCAAAAAATGATGTTATTGGACAGTTAAATCAGGTTACAACCCTAAATTCAGGATTTACAATTCTTCCTTTTGTTTGTGTTTTAGATAGAATTAGTAATCTTGTGGCAAATTCTGAAGTAGAAACATTTCTAGAAATTCCATTTGTTACATTTTTAAAAACATTAGAGAACGATATTGATCCAAATCATAATTCAATACAAGAGATGTACACATTCACATTTAACAATAACTTGGTTTGGGGTGCGTCTGCAAGAATGCTAAAACAAATTAAAGATAACCTAACAAGTAAGAATTCTTTCTAGTATGAGGAAAATATGTCTGCCAGGTTTACAGATGCATTTTCAATTAGGTCAGGATGATATTCTGAGATTAAATTGGCTATTTGTATTTCGTTACATATTGAGTATTTTTTAGGCGAATAGTCCATAGTTAAGACAATTTTATCAGCCACAAGTTTCTTGAGATAAAATGAAGTGGTTGCAGGAGACATTCCGATATTTTCAGTAATTTGTTTGAATGTAAGTTTTTTACCTTCTAGTAAGGCTAACAAAATCTTTTTGGGTGTAGACGTTCTTAGATATTGGGTTAAGATTAATTCATCATCTGTTAGGTCAGGCATAAAGAATCTTGAAACACCAGATTTCCTTTGGACATTAACAGTGCCAATTTTTTCAAGTTTAGTAATATAGTAACTGAGTATGCCATTGGTTATACCTAGCATTTTCATCAATTCTCTAAATCTGATACCAGGATTATTTTGTATTCCTAAAATTATTTTTTCTTCTCTTGTTAGTTTTTGCATAATTAATTCCTCCTAAAAATTGCTATTGCAAAAAGTACAAGCATGCCAAACAGCATCATATGTGATATTTCAGTTGGTGATTCCCAAAAATTATGCACGTGAGTTTTTTCTGCCTCTAGTAGTTGTACTAATTCTGCAGCTGTAAACATCAAAAATGCACTAGAAACAACAAGCATCTTCTTTGCTCTATGCATAAAGAATGAATTTATAGATAATGTTGCCATTATGAGGGACAAAATTATTCCTCCAACATGTAATGCCAGATGGTAAATGTGAGTTCCATGATAAACATGTGGATATAAAATTGGTATGGTACATGCTGAAACAATACCTATAATTGAAAAAATTACAAGTTTACTTCTTGTTTGTAGGAACTTTTGGTAACTAAACATTAACTGAAAAAAAAATATAGGTAATTTAAACATAAGTGGTACAGATATCAAATTTCACTGGCATATTTCAAATTAGGTAGAAAATTATCATATGTGTGAGTCAGAAAGTAAGTCTCAGTAATCTTGTACGAGGGTCTACATTTTTCCAACATTCTGGAATAGCAATAACTTTCGTATTTATGCCAATAATAGCTAGTGGCGTAGCTGATACAGTTTTTGAGATTGGTATAATTGTTGCAGCGTTCGCATTTGCACAAATTTTAACTGAAACATATTTTGGTCGAATGTCAGACAGAAAAGCAAAAAGATTACTTTTCATAAGAGTGGGTTTCATTTTATGTGCGCTTACATTCGGGCTACATTATTTTGCAGATAATACAACATACCTGCTGATAGCAAGAATAGGTGCAGGAATATCATCAGGAATAATGATTCCACCAATGTTAGCATATGCATATGAGGCTGGAAAAGGCAAATCAAAAGTAGCATCAGTCATATCATTTCATGCTTTAGGATGGCTTGCAGGAATAGTTGCGGCAGGATTTGCAAATGATGAAAGATTGATTTTTGTGATAAGTAGTGGATTTTTTATCATAGGTTTCTTAATTTCATTGAAACTGCCAAAATTACAAACAGCGAAGATTGTTGGTAAAGGAATTATCAAGAAAATAATTGTAAAAAACAAGTTTCTGTTTTCATCACTACTG
>JAKUOP010000018.1:7137-24836 GCA_022450565.1 Candidatus Nitrosopelagicus sp.
CAGTTATAGTATTTGTTGGGTTATCAATGATTACAGATTGGTGGATGGCAATGCCATTTATGGCAATAGTGGGATGTTCATGGGCATTTTTGTTCATTGGGGGAAACTTCCATTTGATGGAAAACAATCCAAGATCAACATCAACAGCAATCTTTAGTTCTACACTTGCAATTTCTACGGTTATCGGACCAGTGATAGCAGGTGCTATTGCATATTATACAGACTATACAATTGTGATGTATTTTTCAATTATAGTGACTTTATTAGCATTTATAATTTCAAGTAAAATGCAATCAGAAAAACCTAACGAAGTCCCCATCTAGACATCACTTTATCCTCTAATCTTTTGAAAACAAATCCGTCAATTAGTATTCCAATGCCCATAATTACTAACATCATTGCAATAACTTGAGAAACATCATTTAGCTGTCTTCCAACATTTAACAAAAATCCAAGTCCTAAGAATGAAAAAAGAAGCTCTGCACCAATTACGCCTCTCCATGCAAATGCCCAGCCTTGCTTGAAACCAGTAATCATGTATGGAAATGCAGCAGGAATCAAGACTGTTGTGATAAGTTGACTGCCTTTTGCTCCCATGTTTCTTGCTGCCTCAATGTATGAGGGGTCTATGTTCTTGACTCCAGTGTATACATTGATTGTGACAGCAAATACTGCGCCAATTGCTGTGACAAAAATGATTCCAGCATCTGTAAGTCCAAACCATAGTATGGCTAATGGTACCCACGCTACAGATGGTATTGATTGTAATCCGAGAACCAATGAACCAATTGTTTGATTCACAGTTTCGACTCTTGCCATAAAAATTCCAAGTATCATTCCACCACCGATTGCAATTGCTAATCCAACTATCAAGCGCCACATACTGGTTCCAATTCCATAGAACAAACTTCCATCAGATATTCCATAGATCAAGTCTTCCCCAACTTCAATTGGGGATGGAAATATGTTATCTGGCCAGATATCTGCACTATCAATAGCCTGCCAAACTATAATGATTGCAATGTAAAACGCAATTTTTTTTCCAAATAAATTAGCCTTCATCAATACTCACTCCTATTTTGGCCCCTGATGTCGTAATGAAGAAAGAATTTCTTTTTCATATGCTCCTAGATTTTCATCTTCAGCAACACGTGGTCGTTTATAATCAACATCTATTATTTTTTTAACAATCGATGGTCTAGCACTAAATACAGCAACTCTTGATCCAAGTACTGCTGCCTCTGGTACGTTATGTGTAACAAAAATAATTGTCTTTTGTGTTTTTTGCCAGATTAACTGCATTTCAACCAAAAGTAGATCCCTAGTCTGAGAATCGAGTGCTGCAAATGGTTCGTCCATTAATAGAACGTCTGGATCCATTACTAATGCACGTGCTATAGCAACACGCTGTTTCATTCCAGTTGATAGTTGATATGTATATGAATTAGCAAATTGAGTGAGCTGCATCATGTCTAGATATCTATTGGAAATTTCATTTCTCTCTTTTTCTGGAATTCCTGAAATTTTTAAACCGTATTCCACATTATTCCTTACGGTTAGCCAAGGAAACAATGCGCCTTCTTGAAAGACCATTATGCGCTCAGGACCAGTATCATCAAGTTTTTTACCATCAAGCATGATTTCTCCTCCATCAGGTTTTTCCAACCCTGCTAGAATTCTAAGAAAAGTGGATTTGCCACATCCAGATGGTCCGACAATACATACAAACTCGCCATCATTTACAGTAAGATTTACGCCTCCAAGTGCTTTGAGAGGTTTTCCATCATGCTGAAAAAATTTTTCAATGTTTTTAGCTTCTAGTTTACCCATTCTGATTTTCCTCCGATGATACTATCGAATTGTCATACTCATAAAAAATTTCATTAATATCATATCCTTCACGTCCAAGATATCCTAATGAATCAGCTCGTTCAGCAAAAGTATAAACTGACTTTTTTAATGGGTCAGATGTAATAATTAAATTTGAAAACGATTCATTAATTATGTTATCTGGTAATGTTTTACCCATGTAATCTGTTAAAAACTCACTATAGATTTTTTTTGTTTGCTCAGGATTACTATTTATCCATTGAACTGTTTTTTCATTAGATTTAATCCAATTTTGTATAACTATTGGGTTATTTTCAACAAAGTCTGTTCTAGCAATAAGCAATACAGATGAAAATTCTTCGTCTGGCCAAAACTGGCTCTCATTAAATATCCTCACTCCATCAAGTTCTTGAACAAGCATTGTAGCCCAAGGTTCTGGAACCCATGCGCCGTCAATATCACCTTTTGCAAATAATGTGAATATGTCAGGATTTGAAATATTTAGAACATAAACTGTCCCACCTGTTTCAACTGGTTTTAATCCATTTGATGACAAATAATGCCTTAGTGAGACATCTTGTGTATTACTAATTTGTGGCGCTGCAATTCTCTTTCCATCAAAATTTGCAATTGAATCTAACCCAGAATCTTTCTGTGCAACTAAACTTGCTCCACCATCTGCAGCTCCTGCCAAGATTTTTAGTGCATTGCCATCAGATTTTAAATAACCATTAATCACTGGACCTGGTCCAACATATGCTATATCAATTGAGTTTGAGAATAAAGATTCTATTACTTGGGGACCACTATCAAAAATTTTAACATCAATTTCAATTTGCTCGTCCAAGTTTTCTTTAAAAACTTCATTTTCCATCCCAACAATTGGTACAGCATGC
Organism: Candidatus Nitrosopelagicus sp.; assembly: GCA_022450565.1. Classification (GTDB taxonomy): domain Archaea; phylum Thermoproteota; class Nitrososphaeria; order Nitrososphaerales; family Nitrosopumilaceae; genus Nitrosopelagicus. The sequence goes on from JAKUOP010000018.1 coordinate 9,864, forward strand.
ACAATACTTGGGAAAAATGCAACACGGATTTTTTCTTCTGATGAATCAACATATGATTGACTCAAACTAGCTATTACAGCAATTGCTACTGATGCTACTCCTATTCCAATCAGGTATGAAATTTTCATAAAACAGCGTTATATCTGAAAGTTAAATAGTGATCGAATTTTAGCTTTGCCTACTGATTTTATACAAATCAAAAAAATCAATCTAACCCTCGGAATAGTTGAGAACATAAAAGATAAATGATAAACTGGATTCAGACAGTTGCTTGAAAAAACAAAAATCGATACTTGCGTTCTCCGGAGGGCTTGATACCTCAGTTGTCGTAAAGTATATGCAGGAAATACATGACATGGATGTCATCACAGTCACAGTCGATGTTGGACAAGGTGACAACCAAAATAAAATAGCAAAAAAAGCAAAAAAACTAGGAGTAAAAAAACATTACAACATTGATGCAAAAAAAGAATTTGTTACTAATTTTATTTATCCTGCAATTCAAGCAAATGCTCTCTACCAAAAAAAATATTGTCTTGCAACAGCACTTGCACGTCCATTAATCGCACATAAAGTTTTAGAAATTGCAAGAAAAGAAAAAGTTTCGTCATTGGCACATGGATGTTCAGGAAAAGGAAATGATCAAGTTCGTTTTGATAATACACTTCGTGCTGGTTCGAATTTACCTATCATTGCACCAATTCGAGACTTAAATTTGGATCGTGAGACGGAACTAAAATTTGCTAAAAAACATGGGATAGAAATTGATAATGTGGCAAAAAAGTTTAGTATTGATCAAAATTTGTGGGGAAGAGCAATTGAAGGCGGTGTACTTGAAAATCCATTCAATGAACCACCATCTAGTGCATTTATTTGGATAAAGACAAAAAATCTTCCTGCAAAGCCAGCTTATCTGAAAATTAAATTTGTTAAGGGAATTCCAGTTGAAGTTGATGGGAAAAAACTTGATCCTGTAAAACTAATTGAGTACATTAACAAAAAAGCAGGTGCAAATGGAGTTGGAATAATTGATCACATTGAAGATAGGGTTGTTGGTATAAAATCACGTGAAGTTTATGAAACACCAGCGGCAATTTGCTTAATTGAAGCTCATTCTGATCTTGAAAAAATGGTTCATACAAAACATGAAACAAAATTCAAGTCCATAGTAGATGATGAATGGTCATGGCTTGTGTATTCCGGTTTGTGGGATGATCCTCTAAAAGATGATCTAGATAAATTCATAGAACAAACACAAAAACGTGTAACTGGAACTGTGAAATTGAAACTCTTCAAAGGCAGTGTAAGGGTTGTAGGAAGGGAATCTAGATATTCATTATACAGTCATAGCATTGCTACGTATGGAAAAAAGTCAACATTTGATCAGAAATTGGCAAAAGGCTTTGTTGAATTGTGGGGTTTACAGACAACAGAAGCTAATAAATTCAAGTGAATAATGGAGAAAAAAATATGAATTGCCCAGAATGTGACGCAAATTTGAACATACCTGATGATGCAGCAGTAGGAGAAATTGTTTCTTGTGCTGACTGTGGTGCTGACTATGAGATTGCAAAAAAAGAAGGTTCTGATATAGAACTAAAGCAAGCAGAAACAGTTGGCGAAGATTGGGGAGAGTAATTGCAAAAAATTTGCATTGTGTTTGACCGATTAAGAGCTGAAGAAAAATTACTTCAGGCTAAAGCATCTGAAATGGGCTATGAGACATCTATGATTGATGCAAAGACAACAAGGTTTGACACTGATAGTAAAAGAACAGAAAACGATTTTGGTGATGTGGTACTTGAGAGATGTATAAGTTACTACAGGGGATTAAACTTTACAGCATGTCTTGAATTCTTGGATATTCCAGTAATCAATTCATTTGACGTTGCAAACAGATGTGGGAACAAGATGATAACTTCAATGCTGTTAAAAAAGCATAACATACCTACACCAAAAACATACTTTTCATTTTCTGCTGAATCAGCAATGGAACATTTTGAAAAGGTAGGATACCCATTGGTTATCAAACCAATAGTCGGTAGCTGGGGACGTAGTGTAATGCCAATAAAAGATAAGGATACAGCTGATGCCATTATAGAAAACAGACAAGTTACAGATGGTCCACAGGATAGGATATACTATTTACAAGAAATGATTGACAGACCACCAAGGGATATACGTGTAATTACGATTGGTGATCAAACGGTAGCTGCTATGTATAGAAAATCATCTGGTGGATTTAAAACAAACATTGCACTTGGTGCAGAACCTGAAATATGTAAAATCACCAACGAGATTGAAGATCTATGTATCAAAGCATCCAAGGCAGTAGGTGGTGGAATATTAGGCATTGACTTAATGGAAGACAAAAAGAGTGGTCTAGTTGTGCACGAGGTTAACAATACTGTTGAATTCAAAGGCTTAGTCAAAGTAGCAGAGAAAGACATACCTAAAGAAATGATTGATTTTGCAGTAAACTATACTAGAAAATAGCTCAATTAGTCTTAAATTATGCTGTATTACGAATAGGATTGTAAATGAAAGTAGGAATTGTAGGTGCATCGGGATATGTTGGAGGGGAAGTTCTTAGATTACTTCTTAGCCATCCAAAAGTCGAAGTCTCAATGGTAACATCAAGGCAACATGTAGGAAAATTTCTACATAAAGCTCAACCTAGTCTCAGAGGTTTTACTGATTTAAAATTTTCAGAACTAGATTATGAAAAAATGAGTGACTCATGTGATTTAGTTTTCACAGCAGTACCACATGGAACAGCAACTGACATTGTCAAATCATTGTATGATAGAGGTATGAAAATTATCGATTTAAGTGCAGACTATCGTTTGCATAATCCAGAAGATTATGGAAAATGGTATGGATGGGAACATCCACATCCAGATTATTTGTCAAAATCCGTATTCGGTGTTCCAGAATTGCACAGAGACAAAATTAAAAATGCACAATTAGTTTCTTGTCCTGGTTGTATGGCAGTGACATCAATGCTTGCACTTAATCCACTAATCAAAAATGATCTAATTGATACTGATCACATTGTTGTCGATTCAAAGATTGGTTCTTCAGGTGCAGGTGCAGGTGCAGGAACATCACATGCAATGCGTGCAGGAGTGATTCGACCATACAAACCAGCAAAGCATAGACACACTGGAGAGATTGAACAGGAACTAAGTGAAACAGCTGGCAGAAAGATCAAAGTGTCAATGAGTCCACATGCAGTAGATGTTGTAAGAGGAATTTTATGTACAAATCATACATTCCTTAAAAAAGATGTTGATGAAAAAGAACTTTGGAAGATTTACAGGTCAGAATATAGTGAAGAACGATTTATTAGATTAATTAGGGATAAAGACGGTCTACACAAATTCCCAGATCCAAAGTTTTTGGTTGGCTCAAATTTCTGTGATATTGGATTTGATCTAGATAAAGACAATAATAGATTGATTGCATTATCTGCTTCAGATAATCTCATGAAAGGTGCAGCAGGCTCTGCAATCCAAAACATGAATGTTATGTCAGGCTTTGACGAGTTCGAAGGAATTATGTATTCCCCATTAACACCTGTATAATAGATGATAACAATCAAAATCGGTGGAAGTGTAGTAGATAATCTTCATCCAAGTACTATATCAGACATCAAAAAAATAGCAGAGCAAGAAGGTGTTATTCTTGTGCATGGTGGAGGAAAGGAGGTAACGAAAGTTACAGAGCAACTTGGTAAAGAACCTAAGTTTGTAGTATCTCCAAGTGGAATTAAAAGTAGATACACTGACAAAGAAACAGCTGAAATATTCACAATGGTAATGTCTGGAAGAATAAACAAAGCAATAGTCCAAATGTTACAAAAGAACGGAATCAACGCAGTTGGTCTTTCTGGAATGGATGGTAGAGTAATACAAGCAAATAGGAAAAAAAAACTCATTATTACGAATGAAAAAGGCCGAAAACAAGTAATTGATGGTGGATACACTGGCAAAATTTCTGATGTAAACGCAGAACTAATTTCTACAATTTTAGAAAAAGGTTACACTCCTGTTATTTCACCTATTGCAATAAGTGAGGAATTTGATTTCCTAAATGTTGATGGAGATAGAGCTGCTGCAAATGTAGCGGGTCATGTAAAGACTGACAAGGTGTTGTTCATAACAAATGTTGATGGATTACTAATGGATGATAAGTTAGTTGAAAATCTTAGTTTATCAGAAGCAAAAGAGATTTTACCAAAGATTGGATTTGGAATGGAGAAAAAAATTCTTGCTGCAACTGAAGCGTTAGAAATGGGTGTAACAGAAGCATTAATTGCAAATGGTCAAAAGGAAAACCCCATATCCTCTGCAATTGCACATAATAATTGTACGGTGATAAAAAATGACTGAAGATCAATATCTAGGAAATCTTTACCAAAGGTTTCCAGTAACTATAGAGAAAGGACTTGGTGCACATGTATGGGATACTAGCAATAAAGAATACATAGATTGTATGGGAGGTTATGGTGTTGCATTAGTTGGTCATAGAAATGAACGAGTTGTAAATGCTATAAAATCACAAATTGACAAAATTATCACAGTACATAGTTCACTTTATAGCAAAACAAGGGAAGAATTCCTAGAGACATTGTTTAAGGTTGCTCCTAAAGGATTGACTCAGGCTCACCTGAATAACAGTGGTGCAGAGGCAATAGAGGCTGCAATGAAATTTGCTAGAAAATTCACTGGGAAAAAGGGTATGGTTGCAATGAATGGTTCCTATCATGGAAAATCAATGGGTGCATTATCCTTAACGTTTAATCCAAAGTATAGAAAATCTTTCCAGCCACTAGTAGACAAGGTTACATTCTCACCTTTTGGCAACATTGAATCTTTACGTGAAAAAATTGATGATGATACAGCTTTTGTCATATTAGAACCAATTCAAGGAGAAAGTGGTATTCATGTAGCCCCAGATGGATTTTTACAGGATGTAAGAAAATTATGCGATGATAACGAAATTCTTCTTATATTTGACGAAATTCAATCAGGATTAGGAAGAACAGGAAGAATGTGGGCATCAGAACACTGGGATACGGCACCAGACATTTTATGTATTGCAAAAGGAATTGCAGGCGGCGTACCGATGGGAGTTACTATGGTTAGACCTGATATCTTAGATTGTATCAACAAAGGAGAACACTCTTCAACATTTGGTGGAAACCCATTATCATGTGCTGCTGGGACTGCTACACTTCAAGCATTAACACAAGATGGCTTAATTGACAATGCTGAGAAAATGGGAGAATTATTTAGAGATGGATTAGAAAGATTAAAAGAAAAACACACTATAATTAGGGAGATTAGAGGAAAAGGACTGATGATTGGAATAGAACTCAAATTTGAAGTCAAAGACATCCTAATGGAAGGAATTGAAAAAAATCTACTCTTATTATATTCTGGTCGAAACATCTTACGATTATTACCACCACTAGTCATCTCAGAAGAAGATGTAACAAGTTCCTTAGAAATACTAGATGAACTATTAACAAATGAGGAGAATCGTCGAAATGGCTAAGGATAAAACTGATGACAAGATAATTGGATATCTCAGAGATGATGCTAGAGAATCATTTGTAGAAATAGGAAAAAAACTCAAACTCTCAGAATCAGCAGTTAGACGTAGAGTAAAAAACTTAGTTGATGGTGGAGTAATTGAAAAATTTACTGTTGAGATGGGTGAATCTAACACAACTAGTGCAATTGTACTAATTTCAGTTGACTCTGCAACTGATACCTCAAAAGTATCATCGAAATTAACAAAACTAGAAGCAGTGAAAACTGTTTATGAGATCACTGGTCAGTATGACATTAGTGTGATAATAAGAGCTGCTAACATTACTGAGATTAACATATGTATTGATGAATTACGAAAGATTCAGGGTGTAATTGATACTAATACAGTAATTATTCTACGAACAATCAGATAATCGATTTTCGAAACTATATCAGAAAAACTAATCTAATTTAGTATTTGTTTTTGCTTAAATTCGCGATATTAGTACGATTATGTTTATATTAATGTATTTTAGCAACGATAATAGCAATGAAAGATCCGAATCACTATGCAGATTTGTATAACGCATATGATGATACACCAAAAAAAATACGAGTGCTTGACTCTACGTTAAGAGAAGGTGAGCAACACCCTGGTGTCTCATTTACTAACAAACAGAGAATACAGATTGCATGGATGTTAGATTACTTTGGAGTAGATCAGATTGAAATCTCACCTGTAGTTTCACCTGATCACAAAGAGGCTACAAAAACAATTATCAAACAAGGACTACGTGCAGATATTGTTTCGCATGGTAGGGCACTAACAGAAGATATTGATGTTTCATTAGCATGTGATGCAAAGTGGGTTGCAGCATATTTGGGAATATCAGATGTTCATCTAAAAGATAAGTTACGTATAACAAAAGAACAAGCTCTGGAAAGAGCAGTAAAAACTGTGAGTTATGCAAAAGAACATGGATTAAAAATTAGATTCACTGTAGAAGATGGAAGTAGAGCAGACCCGGAATTCCTAATAACTGTGTGCAAAGCAATTCAGGAAGCTGGAGTAGATAGAATTAGTTTGCCGGATACGGTTGGTATTATGAGACCGATAGGCATGTATAATTTTGTAAAAAGTGTGCGTTCAGTTATTGATACACCATTGGATGTACATGTCCATAATGATATAGGATTTGCATTAGCCAATGCATTTTCAGCTTGTGAAGCTGGTGTTGACCAAATTCACACCACAATAGATGGTATTGGAGAAAGAACTGGAATTCCATCATTAGCTGAAGTTGCAGTTGCACTAACCTATCTATACAAATCACCAAATGATTTTAGATTGGACATGTTGGCAGATTTGTCAAGACTCATAGAACAATATACAACAATTAGACCTTATGATTCAAAACCAATTGTTGGCACATCTGCCTACAAACACAAAGCAGGGACACACTTAGCTGCGATTCTAAAAAATCCTGCTGCCTATGAACCAATTCCACCTAGGGTTGTAGGCAATCATCGAACTATTGTATTTGGCGAGCTTGCAGGCAAAACTGGTGCAGGTTATCTAATGTCCTTGTTAGGAATTAAGCAAGATAGTGAAACTGCTAAAAAAGTTGCTGCAGGGCTGAAAAATCTAAGAATGGGAGATGTTTTGGATATTCCACTAGAAGATAGGCTTGAAAGAAAGATAATTAATGACGAAAAACGGAGTAAATAGAGATTAAAATGACAAATTGCCCAGAATGTGATGCAAATATTACCATAGCAGAGGATGCAGTGGAAGGCGAAATCGTAACATGCCCTGACTGCGGAGCAAGTTTTGAACTAGTAAAGGCCTCCGAAGGATTTGAGTTAAGACCTGCCCAAACCGTCGGTGAGGACTGGGGACAGTGACTAACACTATAACAGCTCTTTATGATACAATCCGTCTCGAAGAAAAATTACTCATTGAATCAGCCAAAAAAAATGACATTAATTTAGAGATGGTGGATTGTAAGAAGCTGTTTGTTGACCTTAATGATAACAAAAATTTTGATGGACCAGTACTGCAACGCTGTGTAAGCTATTACAGAAATCTTCATTCTACTGCAGCTATTGAGGGTCAAGGAACCAAAGTTGTTAACTGTCTTAATACAGGAATCTTTGCTGGAAACAAACTTTTCACACATATGTTGTTACAAAAAGCAGGAGTTCCAACACCAGATGCAACAGTTGCATTCTCAAAGGATTCTGCACTTGAAGCACTAGATAAAAACGGATTTCCAAAAATAATAAAACCAACTGTAGGTAGCTGGGGTAGAATGGTCTCAAAAATTAATGATATGGATTCAGCAGAGGGTATAATTGATGGACGAGAAGCAATGTATCCAATTCATCAAGTTCACTTTCTAGAGGAGTTTGTGGAACGCCCTCCACGAGATATTCGTGTAATTGTAATAGGAGACAATGTTGCAGCTGGAATATACAGAAACTCAGGAGATGGAAATTGGAAGACAAATACGCATCTAGGAGGTTCTGCAGAGACATGTGAAATCACTAATGAGATTGAAGACATCTGCATTAAAGCAAAAGATGCAGTATATGGGGACATTGTAGGAATTGATCTAATGGAAAGTAATGAGAAAGGAATGGTAGTCCACGAGATAAACAATACTACAGAATTTCGAAATGTTGTAAGAGTTACAGGTGTTGACATTCCAAAATTAATGCTCGAATATGTAAAGGAGTTAGCATAAAATGGATGAGCATTTAGAGACTTCTCGATATGCAATTAAGACTTTGGAGAAAGCATTACGAATCTATACTCCATCATTAAGCGAAAAAGCATTAGCTGATTTCCTTGCAGATAGATGTGATGATTTAGGATTCAGAGATATTCATCAAGATGAAGTTGGAAATTTAATAGCCACAAAAGGTTCAGGTGAGCCAAAAATTATGCTATGCGGTCATATGGATGTCGTTCCAGGAAAAATAAAAGTTAGAAGAGAAGGAGACATGTTACATGGTAGAGGAGCCTCGGATGCCAAAGCACCACTAATTGCAATGTTGTTTGCCGCTGCTAGTATCAAAGAGAATCAGGGTACTGTGACATTTGTTGGGGCTGTTGATGAAGAAGGCAATGCTACAGGAATAAAAAATCTGGTGAAAAATAAACCAAACATAGATTATGCAATATTTGGGGAACCAAGCAGTATACAGAAAGTCACGATTGCCTACAAAGGACGCTTGGCAATTAACCTTAAGGTCAATGTGAAGGATAGCACTCATGCTAGTGCCCCATGGTTGGCAAAAAATGCAATTGAAGAAACCTCATCAGTAGTCACGGAATTAAAAAATCACTTAGAGAGTGGACAAGAAGATAAGACTAAAGGAATGATGCTTACTGCAACACTAACAGAAATTCGTGGTGGTACTAGTCATAATGTAACTCCAATAGAATGTGTTGCAACTGTTGATATTAGAATCCCAGTTGACATGCATTGTAACAATGTTGAAGAAAAGGTTACTAAAATAATCAATGATATTTCAAAAGAGAGAGAGATCGAAGTTTTGTATTCAGTAATTGATGAAACAGAACCTTTTGAGGCAGCACATAATTCTCCACTGGTAAGGGCCATAACACTGTCAGTATTAGATGTAGAAAAGAAAAGACCAACACTAATCAGAAAAACTGGCACGGGTGACATGAACGTTATAGGAAATCAATTGAATATTCCTGTAATTACATATGGTCCAGGTGATCCTCATGAGGCACATACAATTGATGAGAAGGTTTCAATTGATGAATTTGTTAAAGGAATAGATATTCTGAAAAAATCACTATATCATTTAAAAAGACTGCATGACAGAACGAAATAATGCTGTGGTTTATTGGTCTAGGTATTTCAGGAATCTCAGAATTATCAGATAGTACATTATCTATAATAAAAAATGCAGATATTGTTTATTTGGAATCATTTACCAGTCCTATTTCTGAAGCGGAAAAAGAGCAATTAAAGGGAATGTCAAATGGAGAATTCAAAATTGCAAAACGCTGGTTGGTAGAGGACGGTAACGAGATTCTAGATAATGCAAAAAACAAAGAAACGGTGTTGATCTCATATGGTGATCCATATATTGCAACCACACATCTTGAGCTAAAAACGAGAGCGGTCGAATGCAATATAGAAACTAAAACTGTCCATTCATCATCGATTGTTTCATCAATAATAGGTGAGGCAGGATTACATTACTACAAAGTTGGAAAAATACTGACAATTATGAACGATGCAAAATCAATGATTACACCATATAACACAATATTTGATAATTTGTTAAACAAGGCACACTCGGTAATTTTACTAGAGTATAATGAAGACAAATCATTTTTCCTAGAACCTCACGATGCCCTGTCACTGTTATTAGATGTAGAAAAAAATCAAAATAGAAAAATTATTTCATTAGAGACATTTGTAATTGTTGCATCAAGAATTGGAAAAGATGACCAAAGTATCATATCAGGAAAAATATCAAACTTAATCAAAAAAGAATTTGGTGCGCCACCACATAGTATAATCATTCCTGCAAATCTGCATTTTACAGAGTTGGATTCATTAAAATTAGTTACAAAATGTTTGGACGAGCCATTTGATAACTCCGCAAGTATTAAGAGTATTTCTGAACAAATGATTGAAAAATATGTTCCCATGGTTCGTGAGGCATTAGAGGAGATCAAACCTCACTATGAAAACCTCAAAGAGTATGAGGATGTTTTGATAAATGCAAAATTGTACATAGACGATGCGGAAAATTTCCTAAAAGAGGGGAAAAAAGAATATGCAGTACTAAGTATTGGTTATGCTGATGGTTTGGTAGATGCACTACGCATTGCAAAAGGTTTTGACCCAAAAATGTGATAGCGATGAGTTGAAATTAGACAATAATTGTGACAATATATGACTGAAAATAATATGAAAACACTTGAAGAATTACAAAATTCGTCATCAAAAATTGTTTTAGCCGGAGGAGTATTCGATATAATTCACCCAGGACATATCAATACATTAAATGCTGCAAAAAAACTAGGAGATACTCTTGTTGTAGTTGTAGCAACTGACAAAACTGCCCTTAAAATGAAAAAACGCAAGCCTCTACATAGTGCAGAATTAAGACAGGAATTAGTTTCATCATTATCTATGGTGGATCTATGCATTATTGGAGATGAGGATGATATTTTCAAGACTGTTGATTTGGTAAAACCACAGATAATTGCCTTAGGATATGATCAAACACACCAAGAAAAATACATCACAGAAGGATGCAGAAAAATAAATTTGGATGTAACAGTAGCTAGATTGGAATCCCCAAGACCTGAAACTTCAAGTTCATTGATTCAAAAAGAATATGGAAAGGATATTCACGATCTTTAAGAGAAATTACCTAGTATTGAAATTTTAATTTTAACATTTGATTTATTGCCAATTTTCAAAGATTTACGAATATTATTTTTTGCAATAAATTCAACAATGGTTGTGTCATGATGAGTTCTTTCTAATAGAATTAATTCACAGTCAATTTTGTTGTTGATTTTTGATTTAAAGCACTTTACCCATCCAAACGTTCGTTTACCATCAGAGAATGAATTAATCTTTGTTCCTTCATAACTAGATAATTGTGAAATAGCCTCAGAGAATTTTTTTTCTTTTAGTTGAACATTCAATGTTCCAGGATAAGGAATATATCCCAATTTTGATTTGAATTGCCTTGTGTATCCTTTCATTGACATATAATATGCGCCTTCGCCCATTCCAGAGGTTATTGTGCCAGTAATTGTCAGTGAATTAGAAGATTTTGACATTGATTTTGAAAGAAGGTTATGAAGTGTTGATAGTTCAACAAAACCTTTGTTTGTAATTTTTATTGATTGCTTTCGTCCAGATTGAATTCTTTCAATAAATCCTCCTAATTCTAACTCTTTCAAATGTAATGAAGCCGATTGTTGAGATTTACCTATTTCTTTTCCAAGATTAGCAGTAGTTACACTAACAAAATTATGTTTACCACCTTTTGATAAAATATGTGCTAAAGTAAGAAGATGTTGGGTTTTTAGATCTGCCATTAAGACTAAGCAATACCAAGCTCTGTAAATGTTTTTAATGTAATACCATCATGATCTGACAATTTTGCAACACGATGACCTACAATGTATTTGACTCCTGCAGTTTTTGCTGCATCAAGTAATCTTTGTGTAATAATTCCATCAAGTATAAGATAGTCAATTTCTGATTGTCCAGAAATTTTGCCGACTAATTCACTGATTGCAACTCTAAAGACCTCTTGCTCTTTTGAATTTAGTGCAATAGCCTCAAGTGATTCATTTAATTCTGAAAATATCTTTTTACAGACCTCAGATAGTGGACCATCATTATCATCTTTTAATTCCGGAGCTTTTGATGAACTATTAATTTCCTTTACAACAGGACTTAAAATTTCATCAACTCTTTTTGGAGTAAGCTCCTCTACTTCAATACCTTCATCAGCTCTTAATTCATAATCAATGTCGACAACTGATTTTAATTCTTTGAGTATAAATCCACCTGCCCTATCTCCATCTAAGAAAGCAACAATTTTTTCTTTTTCTTGACATAATTCCTTTATCGACTCATCAATTCTTGCACCCTCTATACCAATTGCGTTATCATACCCAGCTCTTAGTAAATTAATGATATCAGCTCTTCCTTCAACTAGAATAATCCAAGGTGAATCAAAAACACCAGTGCTACAATGTAGTTTAGATTTTCCATATGTAGTAATTTTATCAGAATTATTTTCATGAACTGTTTTTAACATTTCGTCACCTTCGCTGACAGAATTAGTAGACCACTTTTGCTTGATTTCTTTGGCTCTCTTTACAATGTCTTCTTTTTTTGATGCTCGTACATCATCTATAGCATCTAAATGGAAACTACAATCAAATGGACCAACCTTGTCAATGCTTTCAATTGCAGCTGCAATTAGTGCACAAGTATCAATGTCAGTGCTCATAGGAAGTAATGCATCACCTTTTGTAGAATTTTCGTTTGACGTTGAATTGACTTCTATACGTCCAACTTTAGATACTCTCTGTAGCTCATTCAGATTCATCTCAGGTCCTAAAAGACCCTCGGTTTGTCCGAAAATTGCACCGATTATATCTGCTCGTTCGACAAGACCATCAACTTGATAGGATAGTTTAACGTGATACTTGACAATGCCTGTATATGGCAATTATATTTCATCTCCTTAATATTCAATAATCTGCTTTTTGTCTTCAGATTTATAAACGCTTAGCTGGAATATGCGCCTAAAAAATAAAATAATAAAAAATTTGAAAAAATGGATTATTCAGTACTGAATGAAGAACCACATGAACAAGATTTGGTTACATTTGGATTGTTTATTTTAAATCCAGAACCCATAAGGCTCTCAATGTAATCAACATTTGCACCTTGTAGGTGATCTTGACTCATACTGTCAACAAGTACTTTGACACCATTTTCTTCAATGGTTAAATCGTCTTCTTCGGCCTCTTTTTCAAAACCCATACCATAAGAAAGACCAGAACATCCACCACCCTGAACATATACTCTCAAGTATTGTGGCTTTTCTGTCTCTTCTGCCATGAATTCTTTAATTTTTTCTGCGGCTTTAGGAGTGATTGTAATCAACTTTTGTGATTGTTCAGTTGCCATAAGGAAAATCCTAATTCAAATTATAAGAACCTTTTCATACAGTACATACTAGTAACGCATGAAAATAAAAAGAAAAGTAATAAAGAAACTATTTTTTTGACTTGTTAACGAAATCAGTCATGCGTTTTTCACGCTCAGGATCTGAGAAGCAGTTTCTCCATGCAAGAAGTTCTACGCCCAATCCAGTATCTAGATCAGCATTTCGTCCAGTGTTAATTGCAGTTTTTGACATATGAACAGCAAGTGTTGCATTTCCAGCAATTGTTTTTGCCATAGTCATTGCTTCTTCCATTAACGATTCTTGTGAAACTACATGATTTGCCAAACCAATTTCTTTTGCTTCGGCAGCTTTAATCATCTTACCAGTATAGACAAGTTCTTTTGCTTTAGCAATTCCAACTATTCGCATTAGTCTTTGTGTTCCACCCCAACCAGGAGGAATTCCGATAGTAACTTCAGGTTGACCAAACTTTGCATTGTCAGATGCAATTCTTATATCACATGACATAGCAACTTCACATCCACCACCAAGTGCAAAACCATTTACAGCTGCAATAGTAGGTTTAGAAACATTTTCAACTGTTGCAGTTACTTCTTGACCAAGTTTTGCATAGACTTCAGATTCATCAGGAGTAATCTTTGACATGTATTCAATGTCAGCTCCTGCCGAAAATGCCTTGTCACCTTCACCAGTTAAAATAATAACTTTTACGCTATCATCTTTGTCTAACTGTTTAAAAATACTGATGATTTCTTGTGCTACGTCTATGTTCATTGCATTTAGTTTGGTTGGACGATTTATAGTAACAACACTAACGCCCTCGTCTTTTGATGTATTTATCATAGACATGTAAAATTTTAATTTGTAAGGAAATTAAATGTATTCCTTAGATTAACTATTAAAAGACATTTTTTGGGATTATTATTTCTAATCGTCTAATTCAATAATTCCCTGATTTATCAGGAATTTAATTGCATTTAGAACTTCATCTTCAGAAATCTGATCTTGTGAAAACCACGTGAAGATGTTCTTCACCCATTCGGGTATTTTTTGGATTTCCTCCACATCAACATGAGTGCTTTCTTCCATGTCGCCATGATATATTCCTCCAGGTACTTTTAGAATTGCAATCTCACCAATTGGTCCAACTTTGATTTTTTCCATACCAAATCCTTGGAATGTGACCATAATTTCGAGTGGAACTTTGTCTGTTGCATCCTTTGATAGTGGTGGAATTAGATGAGTTCCTACACCATCCATTGAATGGATATCATGTTCATCAATCAGGGTTTTATCACCTTGTGTCACTATAATGTCATAGTTGACATGTTCTGCTTTCTTACCATTTTCGTCGAGAATTTCTACATCAACTAATATTCTTTCACCTGCACTTACTGTTTCTGGTGCAATGATCTCAATAGAAATTTCTTCAGGAAAGTCCAATGCAGCAAATGATGTTGAGATGTATGAAAAGCTAAATACTATTACAAAAAAAACTGTTAGCAGAGCATATTTCATAAATTTTGAATTTTTTCTACTAATTTAATTAAAGATAGTACAATTATGAAATGTACTATTCGCTAACCAATACAATATCCATTAGGTTGGATTCAAAAAAAAGAAAAGGGGGATAGTTTAATGTCTATACTACGTCGATACTCACTGATACTGTGTCAGATAGTGCAGATGGATTGTCTACGCTCTCCCATAC
>JAKUOP010000019.1 GCA_022450565.1 Candidatus Nitrosopelagicus sp.
GCAAAGAAGGTTTATGATGTAGATATCAGTGAAAAAGATTTCAAAGTTTACGGTAAATTTGATGGTACACTACTTACAGGTTCAATCAAGCTTAGACCTGCTATCAACATTATTCATGATGCAATATCTACAGGTAAGATCAAAACTGGAACAACAGTGATTGAAGCTACTTCAGGAAACTTTGGAATTGCCCTAGGATTATTATCAAAAATTGGTGTTACTGCAATTGCACTTGTCTCAAGAAAACTTCAGGAAGGTGTGTTCAAAGAATTAAGGAATGGAAATATTAGAATTATGGATCTTGATATGGATATTTGTCCTGCACCAGGAATGGAAGATAAGCAAGATGCTTTGGTTGCAAAAGCAACTGCTGCAAATGTTCGTTCACAGTTAATTGAACTTGGATTTGAGCCTGAGACTTATGACAGCAATATTGAAGACATTGAAACACTCTTAGCTAAAAAAGATATTATCAATCTGGCCAAGTTTCTTGCAAAAATTTACAATTGTTTCTGTCCTGCACAATACGATAATGATTTGAATGTTGAAGCGCATAGAACCGTAACAGGCGTCGAAATTGATCAACAGTTACATGAAAATGATGAGTCATTACAAGACTATAGTATTGTCTGTACATTTGGAACGGGTGGAACGTCTGGTGGTCTTAGCAAGTATTTTGATGAACAGTACAACAAAAAAGGAGTTCATGTAATATTTCCACCTGATCAACAAGATGTTGCAGGCATTAGAACAGTAGGAAATGCTGATGGTTTGAAATATTACAATCCTGATAAATATGCTGGAAAGCACCAAATAGATTTTGAACAGGCAAAACCACTCCTGAAATTCATGGTAGAAAAAGGTCATGATATGGGTGAGAGTAGTGCTCTTGAACTTTATGCAGCTTTACAAATGATATACAATAATGGTGGTAAATTTGTTGTGATGATTTGTGATGGAATTGATAAATATAGAAAGAATTTTGAAAAAATTGGTAATACTGTTACTCCTGCACAAGTTAGTCAGGAAGAAGTTGCTTCAAAAGCAAGTGAATATGATAAAGTAATTTGGGTACACACTCAGTATACTCCACGTGAAGAAGGGATTGAGATACTTGCAAAATCCCTTGGTATCGATAAAAGTAAGATTGTTGTGCCAAATGCCAGAACTGCGCAACAATTGTTGTCAGGCCAGCAAGTTCCAGAAGAAATTGACCAAGTATTACAGGAATCTAAAGGAAAATCACTGATGGTGTGTATGGCTGGAAGAACATCATTAATGGCTGCTAACGTTTTGGCTGAAAAGGGTATTCAAACTGATAGTCTGACTGGAGGAATTACTGGTCTTGCTGAGACTAAAACCAAAGATCTCTCACAGATTATTGAACAAGTATCCCAATTTTGATATTTATTAAGACACTGTAAATAATGAAAATTTATGAAGTGCCTTTCAGTTTGTCAACCATTTGCTGAATTGATAGTCCAAGGTAAAAAAACAGTAGAGCTAAGAAAATGGAATACAAAATTTCGTGGTGAGTTTTTAGTCCATGCTGCAAAAAACATACTTCT
The DNA here is from genome assembly GCA_022450565.1 of Candidatus Nitrosopelagicus sp. Classification (GTDB taxonomy): domain Archaea; phylum Thermoproteota; class Nitrososphaeria; order Nitrososphaerales; family Nitrosopumilaceae; genus Nitrosopelagicus. The sequence goes on from JAKUOP010000019.1 coordinate 1,569, forward strand.
GGAAGATTGCAATAGAATGAACTTACCACCAAAGTCAATGATAACAGGTGCAATTATTGGAAAAGTTAGTCTAGTAGATGTGAAAAAATATAATTCAGAAAAAGAACTTTTTGCCGATAGAAAAAAACATCATGCTGAAACAGATTATATAAAAAATAGATATGGTTTCATTTTAGAAAAACCAAAACAGCTCAAAGTTCCAATCCCATATAATGGTCAATTAAATTTTTTTGAATTCAAACCAGAAGTCCTTACAACAGATGAAATCAAAACAGACCTTTTTGACGAAGAGCATCGTTACATGTGGATTAATCATCATTAGTACAAGGGCAGAAAACAACCGTCTGTATATATAAAGGGGATTTATAAAGTCGATAAATGCCAGAGACAAAACCAATTGTAAGTGTAGAAAATGTAGTGGCATCAGCATCAGTAGATCAAAAAATTGATTTGAATGATGTTACAAAAAAATTTCCAGACACGGAATATCATCCGGATCAGTTTCCAGGATTAGTCTTCCGATTAGAAAGTCCTAGAACTGCAACCCTAATCTTTAGAACAGGGAAAATGGTTTGCACTGGAGCAAAATCAGAAGAGATGGCAATAAAAGCAGTAAAAACAGTTGTTCAGAAACTTCGAAAGGGAAAAATAAAAATCAAGAAAGATGCAGTGATTACAGTTCAAAATATAGTAGCCGCAATTAACCTTGGAGGCAAAATTCATCTTGAACAAGCTGCTAGAAAATTACCTAGAAGTATGTATGAACCAGAGCAATTTCCAGGTCTTATTCACAGAATGCTGGATCCAAAAACTGTCATTCTCTTGTTTGCATCAGGAAAACTAGTATGTACTGGAGCAAAAAAAGAGGCCGATGTATATCGTTCTGTTCATAACTTACACGCAACATTAGAAGAAAAAGAATTAATGATCTACGACGCGTAGATTAATCCATTCTCTTTATTTTTATTACTAGATATTACCCATTTTTTTCAATTCATCTTCTATTTCTTTTAACGCTTTGTTTTTTGGATCAATTTCTTTTATTTTTTCACAGCATTCTTTCACCTGATCAATTTTTTTTAGATTTAGGTAAACACTTGCCTTAATTGATAAGGCATCTATATCGTACTCACCTACTTCTAAAGTCTTGTTCATATATGATAGGGTATTTTTTACATCACCTTTCATGAAATATACAGTTCCTATGATGAACGCTACATCGGGATCATGTTCAAGATTTTTTTCAATGTCATGTCCATATTTAAGTGCCTCATCATACTTTTTTTGTTTAATTAACTTTCTAAGATGTCTTCTTGGGTTGCTTTTGAATAATCCAGTCAAATAGTTTCAGAAATCTATTTAGATGAATTTTGTGATTGTAATTTTTCCCAGTCAGCTAAAAATGCTTTCAAGCCCTTATCTGTTAGTGCATGTCCTAACATCTTACCAAGTACAGCAGGCGGTAATGTGACAACATCGGCACCAGTCTTTGCAGCATCAATTACATGTTGTGGATGTCTTACGCTTGCAACAAGAATCTGCGTCTTAAAATCATAATTTAGAAAAATCTGCTTGATTTCTTTGATAAGATCCATTCCAGTGTGACCAATATCATCTAATCTGCCAATAAATGGACTAACATATTTTGCACCTGCTTTTGCTGCCAAAAGTGCTTGGTTTGGAGAAAAAACTAAAGTAACGTTAACAGGTATTCCTTGTTCACTCAGACTTTTACATGCTCTCAATCCTTCTCCTGTCATAGGACATTTGACAACTACATGATCACCATATTCACGAAGTTTTTTTCCTTCTTCCATCATGCCATCGTAATCAGTACTTACCACTTCAAGACTAACATCACCCTTGATAATTCGGGTAATTTCCTCCATTGCTTCATGTGGATCGCCACCTTCTTTTGCCAAAAGAGAAGGATTTGTAGTAATTCCATCAAGTAGTCCCATATCATTATACTTTCTAATTTCTTCAAGATTAGCAGTATCTAGGAATATCTTCATTGCTTTTTACTCCGAACTTCTTTTACCATATTTGCTATATTAACTGATGTTATCCCGTGCTTCTCAAGTAAGTCTGGAATCTCATTGTCACGAGCAGATTCACCAAACATATCCTGTGCACCGATTCTTTTTATTGGAACAGGGTAAGTTTCAGAAATTACTTCAGCCACAGCAGAACCAAATCCCCCTAGAACATTATGCTCTTCACATGTTACAATTGCACCTGTTTCTCTAGCAGCTTTTTCTAAAATTTCTTTGTCAATAGGTTTGACAGTAAAACAATCAATAACCCTACAAGATACTCCTTCTTGTTTTAGTTGTTCTGCTGCATCTAATGCAAATTTTACTGTAATACCACATGCTGCTATTGTACAATCAGAGCCATCTCTAAGAGTTATACCTTTGCCAATTTCAAAATCTTGTGATTCATTATGCACAATTGGAACTTTAGAGCGCGCCATTCTCATATAAAATGGTCCATATTGTTGTGCTATCGTCCAAGTTAGTTTTGATACTGCAATAGAATCAGCAGGGATCAGAACTCGCATGTTTGGTATTGCACGCATAATTGCAATATCTTCTAGTTGTTGATGGGAACCACCATCAGCACCAACTGTTAATCCACCATGTGAGACCACTAATTTTACATTAAGACCTTTTTTATCTCCACGTGATGGATATGCAATAGCATTTCTTATTTGATCAACGCATCGTCCAGGAAGGAATATTGCATATGTACTTGCAAATGATGTTTTACCAGAATATGCTAATCCAGCAGCAACAGACACAAGATTTGCTTCTGCAATTCCAACATTAAAGAAACGTTCAGGAAATTTTTTTCCAAAACCTGCAGTCTTTAACGAATCAGTAGTGTCTGCACCTAAAACTACGACATTTTTATCTTGTTCACCTAACTCAACTAAAGATTTGCCATATTCAGTTCTCATATCACCAAAATCATCAGTACTCATTGGTATCCTAACTCCTGAGAAATTTGTAGTAACTCGTCCTTTTTCTTACCTACCACATGCAAATCTATCCATTTATTCACTAAATCTGTTCCACCAAGTTCATTTGCTTTTTTGATTAAAAGTTTCCTTCTAGATCTTAGAATCCTGTTTCTAAATTCTCTAATAACCACTCTTACATCATTCTGACCAATTATTGCGTTACCACCAACAAATGCTCTAGCCCCATCAGTAAAACATGCTCCAACATTATCTAGTGTGACGCCTCCATCAGCCTCGATATAGCCCTCAAATTTCTTGTCTTTTAGAGTTTGAGTAAGTTTTCTGATTTTTTCATGGGAGGATTCGATGAATGTTTGACCAGACTTGCCTGGTATTACGGACATTACAATAAGCTGATCTAATGAAGGAATGAATTTTTCTGACCAAGTAGGTAGCTCTGTATCGGGATTTATTGCAAGACCAATACCAACTTGGCTCGATTTAAGAAGATCATGTATCTCACCAAAACTTGATTCGTCACATACTTCTGTATGAACTGTAATTATGTCACTTCCAGCATCAATGTAATCCTTAACGTATCTAACTGGTTCATTAATCATAAGATGTGTATCAAAAGGAATTACAGTTAGTGGTCGTAGTTCTTTTATTTTTTCATTATCAAAAGTTGTATTTGGAACAAATTGTCCGTCCATGACATCCAAATGAATGTAATCTGCACGACCATCAACACACCGTTTTACTTCATTCTCTAGATGGGTCATATCACCTGCAATAATAGATGGAGAAATCATAAACTGTGATTCAAGTTCTTCTTCAATAATTGGAACAAATTCTGGTTTTGCAGCTTTTCCATGCCACTGTGGATTATCTTCCATATGCTCAACTGCTTTGCCTTTTATTGTTCTAGCAATAATGATTGTTGGTAATCCTTTAACTGATTTTGCTCTAGTAATTGCATTAGAAATTTGTTCTATTCTATGACCATCAACTTCTATAACATTCCATCCAAATGAACGCCATTTATCACCAGTCTTCCATCTACTTGCATCCTTCCACATCTCTGACAAATCATCACTTTCAAGATGTTCATCTAATGGCATGATTTTTTCAGTGTAGGAATCTTGTTGAATAAAATTTCTGTCTAGAATAACTGTAAGGTTATCAATCTTATATTTAGCTGCAGTCATTGCCGCTTCCCAAACTTGTCCTTCGTCAGTTTCTCCATCCCCCATAACCGTAAATATCCTAGTGTCTTTTTCATCAAGTTTTGCAGCTAATGCATTACCTATTGAATATGAAAGTCCTATTCCAAGTGAACCTCCACAAAATTCTACACCTGGACATTTTAAATCTGGATGTCCTTGTAAGATTGTTCCAAACTGTCTGAGAGTCTCCATTTTGGATTCCTCAAAATAACCTGATACTGCCATATTTGAGAAAAGACCTGGTGATGCATGACCTTTTGATAATATCAGCTTGTCTCTATCTTCCCATTCAGGGTTTTTAGTATCGTATTTCAAATGTTTGTAAAATAAACACCCCATGATTTCAGCCATTGAAAATGAACCGCCTGGGTGGCCTGAGCCAGCAGCAGTCGTGCCTTTGATTACTAGTTTTCTAGCTTTGAGAACGTTTTTTTTAATTTGGTAATAATTTAGTCCCATCCCAAACAGAAAATCACCAAGATTACATAAATAGCTATATCTGAAAATTTTAATCCAGAAGGATCCTACGTATGGTATGGATTTGGAAAAAGATCTGCCCCTAATGATCTATGATGACAAATGTTATGTATGCATACAATTTGCAAAAATGGTTAATTTCTTTGCAAAAGGAAAATTGAGAATGGTTGGGCATTATACTGAGTTTGGCAAATCAATTAGAGACAATTTTCTTGATTCCAATGCATTAGAGATGTTTTGGTTTATCAACAAAGACACAGCATTTGGTGGACGAGCTGCAATTGGCCCATTGATCTCAGCGATCTTTAATCTCGGCGGTACCAATTCTAATAAAATATCAATCCAAGAATCATGCGATATTGGTTGTAAAGATTCGTTAGCAGTATTTTTCAGATCTGCCAGTCTGATTACTCATAGCAAAAAAATTTCTCTTAGAAATCAAAAAAACTAGTAATTTCATCCAAAAATCATACACTGTTCACAATCACAGTTTGGCTGCTCTTTAGTTTTAGCCAGACATTTTTTATGTTGACCAGCTTGACATTGGACACAGATTTTTTCTAGGTTTTCAACATTAGAATATTTTTTTGACTGATCAAATCCAAATCCGCCATCTTGAGGACCTACCATAGAATTACTATATACTGCTAGTATTTTTAGATCACTGAAAATATTGTCTAATTACTCTCGTTTTTTTGCTACCTGCATGTACAGGTCAACTGTTCCACTTCCAACTGGTATTTGACTTCCAACTATTACATTTTCAGTAATACCTTTGAGTTCTTCTGTTTCACCTGTTTTTGCTGCACCAGCAATTGTTGGTACAGTTATTTCAAATGCCGCACGGGCAAGTACACTATCTTTTGTTCCTGCAATTCCATGACGTCCAATTTGTTGCATATAACCACGGTGACACATCAAGTCAGCTACTAACATAAGGTATCTCTGATCAACTTCAAGACCTTGATCTTCAAGTGTTGAAGAAAGTTCATTAATTAATGCATTTCTAGCCGCCTCAATACCAAGACTCTCAGCAATTTCAGACACATTATTTGTTCTTACATTATTTTTGTCAATTCCAGAAACTTTGAGAACGTCGGATAGATTTGAACCAGTTGTTTGAATTACCCACTCGTTGTCTTTCTTTACAATTGTAACTCTCTTAATGTCTTTGACACCTTTCACAGTTGTCTTAAGCACTTTATTTCGCAATGTAATTACAGTTGGTGCATCAGATTCTTCATCTACTAATTTTAAGAGTAATGTCTCACCAAGACGTTCAAGTTTGAATTTTTTATTGGTTTCTAATTTTTCTACGACGTCATCAATTGTAACACCCCGATCTTTGAGTTTTCTTTCATTTAGATTTAGACTTATTTTTGTAGCATAGTCAGTTTCGGTATCAATTATCAAATCATTAACTGATGTTTCAAGAATATTTCTTGCAATCTCTACTGCTTTTTGTTGATCAGTCTTAGATTCAGCATCAAGGTAAACATCCATTGTTGGTGTAACTGGTTTTTTGCGTGCATCAACTAGCTCAATCAATCTTGGTAGACCTAATGTCACATTTCTTTCTGCAATTCCTGCAAAGTGGAATGTTCTTAATGTCATTTGTGTGCCTGGCTCACCTATAGATTGAGCAGTTACAATTCCAACTGCTTGACCAGGTTCTGCTTGTGCGTTATTGTATAGTTCCAAACCTTTCTTTGCAACTTTTTCTATTCCATCTTTGCTTAGATTTGAATTTTCAAGACCATCTTTAACAGAATTTGCTAAGCGCGTGTTGAATGTTTTGGTATATTTTTTGATGGTATTTGCGATTTCATCCTTTGTTGCTGCTTTTCCCGAATCTACAATTCCCTGCGATTCAATTAATCTATGAACGTTAAATGCCTCACCATGGTCACTTTTTGCAACATCAATGCCATCCTCACCGTATAAGAATTGGATAATGTGACCATGTGGATCCCTAACGGTTCCATCATATTCCAGTCTTATGTGCTCTAATGCATTAATCAATCTTCTTTGCATGTATCCACTTTGTTGTGTTCTAACTGCAGTATCTACTAATCCTTCTCTACCTCCCATTGCATGGAAAAAGAATTCTAATGTGGACAAACCGTCACGATAATTCGATTTTACAAATCCATGTGCATCAGGATTGTTATCATGTTCTTTGAAGTGGGCTAAGACACGGTTATTGTAACCTTTGTGTAAACGATTTCCACGTCTAGCCTGTTGACCAAGTGCTCCAGCCATTTGACCTACATTCAGTGAAGAACCTCTGGCTCCAGTTGTTGCCATAATTTTTCCAGCATTATCATCATTAAGTGAACTGTTAGCAGTAGTAGCCGCTCTATCTCTTGCTTTTCCTAAATTATTCACAATATATGCTTCCAAGGTTTCTTTTGTTGTCATGCCTCTTGTTCCTTTTAGTATGCCCTTCTTTTCTTGGTCGATTAAATCGAGAACTTCATCATATGTTTTACTAATGTCATCGGTAATTTTTCCTCTATCTTTATCAGATAATTCAAGATCACTATAGCCATAACTAAAACCATAATGGGTGATAAATTGTTTTATCATAATTAATTCTGAATTAAGAAATGTTTTTGCTTTAGCGTTACCATAATCCTTTGCAATTCTATGTAAAACACTTTCAGGTTCTTCTGCACCAATAGATGATTTATCAATTACGCCGCTAATTAATTCACCATTCTTAATTACGATATCTTTCTCTTTTCCGCCAGTCCCTTTAGACCATTTAGAAGTCATTACATAATTAAAATCATCTGGTAAAAATAATGAGAAAAGTTGTTTTCCTGTATATGTCTGAGCTTGTTTATCATTAGGTTGTGGTAAAGTACCAGTGAAACCTCCAAGCATTGCAAGATTTGCAAATTCTTGTTTTGTTAGAATTGTATCATCCTTTGTCATTAGATATGCACCTGTAATGAAATCACGAAGTCCTCCAATAATTGGTCCACCAAATCTAGGAGAAATTAATTGATCCTGTACACGCATAAGAAGGACAGCCTCTGAACGTGCTTCTTCACTCTGTGGTACATGAAGATTCATTTCATCACCATCAAAGTCTGCATTGTATGGTGGACACACAGAAGGATGTAACCTGAATGTCTTTCCAGGCAAAACACGTACAAAGTGTGCCATAATTGACATTTGATGGAGTGAAGGCTGTCTGTTAAATAATACAACATCACCATCCATAAGATGTCTTTCAACTAGAAAGCCAATTTCTAATTGATCTGCAATTAATGAACGATCTTCAACAAAATCAAGTCTAATTTTTACACCGTCAGGACGTGTAATGTAATTTACACCTGGAAAAATGGTTGGACCATTAATTACTAGTTTTTTCAATTTTTCAATGTTCCAGTCTGTTACAATTTCAGGAATGGTTAATTTCATAGCTACTGCTTCAGGGACACCAACTTCGGATAGGTCAAGATTTGGATCAGGTGATATCACGGTACGACTAGAAAAGTCAACACGTTTTCCAGATAATGAACCTCTGAATCTACCTTCTTTTCCTTTAAGTCTCTGTGTTAATGTTTTTAGAGGTCTTCCAGATCTATGGTGGGCTTGTGGAATTCCAGAAACTTCATTATCAAAATAAGTTGTAACATGATATTGTAACAAGTCAACCAAATCTTGAACGATTAAAGGTGGAGTTCCAGCTTCTTTACTTTCTTTAAGACGTTGGTTAACCCTGATTATATCGACTAATTTGTGTGTAAGATCATCTTCTGATCTAATTCCAGTTTCTAGAATAATTGATGGTCTAACTGTTACTGGAGGTACAGGAAGAGCCTGTAGAACAAACCATTCTGGTCTTGCAGTTTTTGGATCATAACCTAATAATTTCAAGTCAGAATCAGTAATCTGTGATAGTCGTTCCCTAATTGTAATTGGTAATAACCTATTTTCACCAATTTCTGTTTTTTCTATGAAGATTGTTGGTTTTGTAAAAATTAATTCATACTGTGATTTTCCACAATGTGGACAGTCTTTCTGTTTTTTGGCTTTTTCCTGAATTTGTTCAGGAATACGTTTTTGTGAAATTATAGAATATGAGGCTTCACGTTCAGTAATTTTAGAAAATTCTTTAATCTCCTGTGGTGCAAGTTTAATTCTGCCACAAGATCTACATGTAGATTGTAATAATTTGTATATATTATCAACAAATGCAATATGAAGAACAGGTTCTGCAAGTTCAATATGACCAAAATGTCCGGGACTTCTAGCAGCAGTATTACCATCAGTAACACATTTTTGACCAGGTTCAAGTACACCTAATCTACCATCCATTAATCCTCCCTGTACAGACATACCATCTTCATCGTATGTCTCTGGCTGCGTAATTTCAGCAACAGAATACTTTCTAATTTCTTGTGGTGACCATACTGAAAAAATAATTCCGTCTATGATTTTTGTAGTGGTAAGTGACATTATACGCGCTCCTTTAGTTTTAATCTAGGTGCTATGTTAAGACTAAGAATCTCTTGTAAAAGCAATTTGAATGCATATGCAACAGATACCGATGATATTGGTGCAGTGTCACCACATTGTGCACAGACAAATTTTCTTTTTCTTGCATCATGAAAACCTGTTAAGCCACATTTTTCACATACAAGAACTTCAGTTTTATCCGATTCATCTAACAATCTATCTTTCAATAGCATTGAAGCACCATAAGCAATTAGACAATCACGTTCCATTTCACCGAATCTTAAACCACCACCACGGGCTCTTCCCTCAGTAGGTTGTTTAGTAAGCATTTGAACTTGACCTCTTGCTCTGGCATGAATCTTGTCAGAAACCATATGATGAAGTTTTTGATAGTAAACAACACCAATAAACACATCAACTAAGAATGATTTGCCAGTTCTACCATCATACATTTTTTCTTTACCAGAATATTTGAAGCCAGCTTTATCTAGAATTTCTTTTACAACATCCATCTTTTCTCCTACAAATGCAGAACCATCAAATTGTTTTCCCCTTACCGCAGCTGCTTTACCAGTAACTGATTCCATCATCATTCCAACTGTCATCCTAGATGGGAATGCGTGTGGGTTTATCAGTACATCAGGAGTAATTCCTTGTTCAGTGTATGGAAGGTCTTCATTTTTTGCTAGAATACCAAGTACACCTTTTTGTCCATGTCTAGATGCAAACTTGTCTCCAATTTCTGGAATTCTCATATCCCTAACTCTAATCTTGTACATTTTTCCACCTTCATGTGATTGTGTCATTACAACTGTGTCAACAACACCAGTTTCTGATGGACGTACACCAATTGATGTATCTCGACGATATGGTCCGCTTGATTCAAATTCTTTATACTCTTCCATAAATCGTGGAGGGCTAGTCTTTCCAATCAATATATCACCACCTATGACTGATGACTCGGTGGCAACAATTCCATCTTCTTCTAGAACTCTATAGGATTTTTCACCTTTGTATCCCCTTATGTTATCATCAGCATTTGGAATTTCAAAATTATCTCTCATACCTCCAGGGTATTGTTTTGCTTCAGCATCGTAAATTCTATAAAAGAATGTTCTAGCTAATCCTCTATCAACTGATGATTTACTTAGTACAATTGCGTCTTCAATATTATAGCCATCAAATGGTAGAACAGCTACAACACAGTTCTGTCCTGCAGGTCTTTCTTCCATTCCCAACAAATTCAAAGATTTTGTTGTTACAATTGGAGTCTGAGGATAAAGCATGAAGTGTTGACGAACATATGTACTAGTATTCATCATAGGAGTAGAAAATCCAAGACTTTGTTTTGCCATTGCAGATTCATATGTATTTCTTGGAGATTGGTTGTGTTCTGGATATGGAATAATTGAAGCACCTGCGCCCAAAATTGCAGATGGGAATATCTCTAAATGTGTAAATTTCTTAGTGCCACCTTTGTCAAATGCAATATAACAATTCTCTTCCTCATTTGCATCAATTAATTCAATTATTCCCATTCTAATCAAGTCATTCCAAGAAATTAACTTCTTAGAAATCTTGTCAAGAAACTCGTCTGTCAGAAGTGATTTATCGTTTTCAACTATTATCAATGGTCGAAGAACTCTACCTGCATTGCAGTTTACATATAATCTACCTGTGGCACCTTCTTGATCTGGTTCATATATTGAAATTCCAACGTGTGGATGGATCTTGGAAGTACGTCTTAAAGTACGCAGTGTTTGTGTTAATTCCTGACCGTTTTTATGAAATCCAATAAGTTTTCCGTCAACGAAGATTCTAGTACCGTCTTTTTTGATGTCATTATTAGCCGAGTTTAAATCAACTACTCCAGAATTATACAATGTTTCAACTACATCCTCAGATGGAACGTTTTGTGATATGATTGCTGACAATGCCAGATTTTTTACAAGACCACAGTTAGAACCTTCAGGTGTTTCACTAGGACAAATTCTTCCAAAATGAGTAGAATGGAGATCTCTTGCCTCAAAGTTAGGCTGTGTACGACTTAATGGAGATTGTACTCTTCTGAGATGGCTGATTGTGGATAGATAATTTGTTCTGTCTAATAATTGGGTAACCCCAACTCTTCCACGTCCCCAATTTCCCGTTGCAATAGCATTGTTTAGTTTATCTGAAATAATTCCGGGCCTAATTGCAGCTGCTACAGCATTTAGTCCTCTCTTTTGTCCAGAACGTTCTAGCTGATATTTCATATCTCTAACTAGATTTCTAAATGCAGTTCTGAATAGGTCAGCAAGCATCTGACCTGCAAATTTGATTACTTTATTACCATAATGATCTTTATCATCAGGTTCAATCCATCCTAGTTTTAATTCAATTAATTTACATGTTGCTTCACCTAAGAAAAATGCTTTTTCTTTTCTATTTTCAGGATGCTTACCTAAATGAGGTAACAGGCCCCAATCAAGTAAAGTTTCTGCTCTCTTGATTTGAAATTCTTCTAGCATTCCCGGTGCAATTCTTTTACTAATGTATTGAATTGCATCTTTAGGTGTAGGTACATCACCTGCCTTTTCAAAAGAACCTTCTAATTGATTTTGAATAATTTCTACCAGAGAAACTACACTTGCGATATCTTTGTCTGATTCCAAACCAAGTGCACGTATTAATGTCACAACTGGTATATCAACTGGAGAACCAGGAATTTTTGCAACGATTAATCCATCCTCTTTCATTACAAGTTCAAGTTTTGCACGATAACCAACAATTGATGAATAGACTTTAGCCTTATGTACTATTTTTCCACCAATTTTTTCTGCGTCAACAATTATTTTATTATAAGAAAGATCCTCTAATCCAACTATTACTCTTTCAGAACCATTGATGATAAAGTAACCACCTGGATCTTTTGAATCTTCACCATGATCAATTAATTTTTGATCTGTAAAACTATGTAAAATACATCCATGTGACTTTACCATAACTGGCATATCACCAATATGTACATATCGTGACTCCAAAGTTTTTCCATCTTCTATTACGCTTGCTTCCATCATTATTGGTGCAGCGTATGAAATGTTACGAAGTCTAGCTTCAGCAGGAGTAATATGGGTTATTGATCCATCTAATTCCATCATTCTAGGTTGTTGTAACTTTATTTTTCCTAGTTGAATCTTATATGGATACTCTGCGTTTTCAATCTCAACTTTTTCAACTTCGTGAATTATGCTTTGTAATCCAGCATCAACAAACTCGTCAAATGAATTGAGGTGTTGTCTTGCAATACCTTCTGTTTTTAAAATATTTTGAATTACTGACCAGTTTCTATTTGGAGATTTCATTATGTTTCCACCACGTATCGATAATAGAAACTCTCACCAGCAGTTCCACTTTTTCTAGTAATTTTTATCATGTCACCAGGTTTTACGCCAAGTCCTAAAATTGCAGGATCATTTACAAAGATAAATGGTAATTCGGTCGGATTGCAATTAAAATCTTTTAGAACTTTTTCGGCATCTTTTTTTGTCATAATCTCGTGTTTTGGGACATATACATGATCAGGTACAAGTGTAGGAATTTTTTTAGTTGCCATGAATTTTACCTCCATGCATAACATTAGTTATTTGAAAAAGCAAACGCAACAAACTAACCAAAAGTCTCTGTGAGGTCAATATATATTTAATTAGAAATCTAGCATGAAAAATCAAAAATTATCCCACTAATCTGTTTTTTTTATTCTATGTTGGTTAAATACAACAAGATAGTTGAAGAAATTGTTGGTATTAAGCATAAAAATAATTTTTCTGATTTTTACTATAGTAATTTCGCCATTGTTTTTGACTGAAAGTTTTGGTAGTTCACACAGCGAACAATTATCAGGTAGTGGTATAACACTTGAGATATCTACTGACAAAGAAGCATACAATCCGGGAGAAACAATTTTAATTTCTGGTCAAGTCTATCCGCAAGTTCCTGGAACTGATGTAATTCTGCAAATAGTTTCTCCAAGAAATAATATAGTACAAATAGAACAACTCGAAGTTAATTCTGATGGTGAGTTTAGTGGAAGTATCGAAACATCATTTGGTGGATTATGGAGAGCATCAGGAACTTATGATATAAGAGCATTTTATTGGAATGATGTAAGAACTGACATACAATTTGACTATGGGATGACTTCTGTTGGTACACAAGAACAACAAGCACCAGAACAAGAATTAAATGAATCAGTACAAAGTGAACAAATGCAATCGTCTGAAATTGTTGGTGTTGAAGTACAAGATTCGGTCTTAGTTGTAGACGGAATTGATGTTAACTATACAATCACTGGTGCAAAAATTATTTCAATGACACCTGATCTTGATGCAAAATCATTGATCATTAAAATTAGCACTACAAACGATGGTGAACTTGTAATTACACTTCCAAAAGATGTAATTGATACGGATGAAGAAGGATTTTTTATTCTAGTTGATGGTGAAGAGACTGCATTCATTGAAGACTTGCATGATAATTCCCGGACTTTGACAATTCCATTCTATAATGGATCTGAAGAAATTGAAATTATTGGTACGTTTGTAATTCCAGAATTTGGAGTGATAGGTATGCTAGTCTTAGCACTAGCAATTGTTGCAATAATTACAGTAACTTCTAAATCAAGACTAAGTCTAATGCCAAAACTCTAAAAAATTATCAGGAAATAGAGAATATACATAAATATAGAATAATTTTCAAATCAATTAGATGAACGTTCAATCAATAGTACTACTTTTGGCAGTTTTGTCAGTAGGTAGTATGGGCATCGCTTCACAAGCATTTGCAGATCATCATGGAGGAGCCGACCATATGTCAGCACCAATAATGATCCACACTGACAGTGATACATATGATCATGATTCAACAATTGAAATCACTGGTCATGTAGGTTCCATAAGAGCAGGAGCTGCAGTAGCAATTGTAGTATCTGGTCCAATGGGAATTGTTTCAGTTGATCAAGTCAACGTTGATGATCACGGTGACTTTTCAACATCAGTTGGAACTGCAAGCAACTTGATGAAGTACGATGGTGAATACAAAATCAAAGCAACATACGGAGACAAAAGCATTAATGACACTGTTACCGTAACACTTGAAGGTGGAATTGCAGCTGGCTCAATGTCAGGTGGTGATGACCATCATGAAGGAGATCACCATGAAGCAGAAGCTTATGACCTTACAGATGATGTAAGTACAAGCATAAGTGGCGGTGAAATTGCAAGCGTAACTGCAGGAAACAATTCAGTAGTTATAGCAATTCACGATGCTGAAGACGGTGGAGAATTAACATTAACAGTTGATAGTGATGTGCTAACACCATTTGATGATGGCACTTACTTCGTCCTAGTAGACGGAGAAGAAAGTGATGATGCATCACAAGATGGTAATACAGTAACAATTCCATTGGAATTTGGCGTAGAATCAGTTGAAGTAATTGGTACACACGTAGTTCCTGAATTTGGCACAATCGCAGCAGTAGTCTTAGCAGTAGCAATTATTGCAATAATTGCAGTAACTTCTAAATCAAGACTAAGCCTAATGCCAAAACTCTAAAAACCTCATCTTTTTTCATTTTTTTTATTCTTCTTAATTCATGAGTAAAAGAAATATACAATCTTAACAGAGTTTTATTATGAATAAAATATTTTTTTTATTAGCACTAATTGTATCAATTTCCTTTTCTCCAGCATTTGCACAAGAAGTGGCAGGACAAAAAATTACTGTGACTACGGATAATTCAGCATATCAACAAGGAGATATAATTACAGTCAGTGGCAATATAGAAAAAATTCTTCCTGGAACACCAGTAATTATGCAAATATTTTTTGAGAGAACACAGGTTGATGTAGCACAGCTTGATGTATCAAAGAATGGTAAGTTTTCAACAACTTTTGTTGCGGATGGCCCACTATGGTCTTCAGATGGACTAGCAACGTTAAGAGTTGCATATGGTAGTGATGTTACAGAAACCTCTTTTGATTTTTTTGAGAAAACACAGATGGATAGATTCATTTCAAATTATGAAGTAACCATTCCAGATGCAGGGACATTTGATATCCCCTATACGATTAAAGGAGGAACTATAGAATCAATTTCACTAAATCAAAAGAGTCTCGGAATAGATATTGACCTTATTACTCAGTCTGACGGATATATTCAATTAAAATTATACCGTGACTATATAGACTCTCTAAAGGGTGATGGTAGTGATGAGGTTTTCATTATAGTTGTAAAAAATTCCCAAAATGAATATCCAGTTCAGACAGAATTTAGAAAGATTGAAACAACGGATGAATTTCGTAGCATAGAAGTTCCACTAAAAAATGGAGATTCTCACATGCAGATTATTGGAACGTTTGCAATCCCAGAATTTGCGACAGTAGCACAATTTGTTTTAATTATTGCAATAATATCAATAATCGCGATTACTGCAAAAACAAAATTCAGAATAAATAATTTTTAGGCGTTTGCCTTTCCAGGCATGTATCCATCATTATCAACTATAACAGATGAAAATCCAAGCATCTGAAGTTTTTTTGAAACTTCGTTTATTTTTTGCTCATTTGTAAGTAAAGGAATCTTATCAATATCAACTTCGATTTTTGCAACACCGTCTAAATCTCTAACACGTACTTGTTTTGTCTCGATACTTTGTTTAATCAGCAATTCTCCCATCTCAATCCTAACTAATTTTTCTGCTGTAACTCTTTGTCCCCATGGAATACGAGATGCCAAGCATGAGTTAGATGGTCTATCATACATTGTTAAACCAAGAATCTTTGCTTGCTCACGGATTTCATGTTTTGTAAAATTTGTTTCTAATAATGGGCTCTTAATTCCATTCTTGTGTAATGCATCAATTCCAGGTCGAAAGTCACCAAGATCATCTATATGAGTACCATCAACAATAACTTCAATTCCAAGTTGGTTTGCTGTTGCAATTAGTTTCTCAGATAATTCCTCACGACAATAAAAACAACGATTCTTATCATTTTGTACAAACTCTTCATTTTGTAATTCATCATAACTAATCAGCATATGCTTAATTCCAATTTCCTCAGTAATTTTTTTTGCCGAGTCTAATTCCTCCTGTGCCAATGTCTTATAATCAGCAGTAACTGCAATAGCATTATTTCCGATTTTTTCAAATGCAGCATATGCAACTAATGCACTATCAACTCCACCAGATAATGAAATTAGGACGCTTTTTTTATCATCAAACCAGTTAAGTAAATCTTGATATTTTTTCATTTTCTTGTTTGATTTATTTTTTCTCTAAGTAATTCTTCAGTTTGATTAAATGACATATTCAATGAATTTGATATGGATTTTATATCTTCAAATTCTATTTTAAAATGCGAATCTCCCTTAACTATTTTATAATGAACTGGGAATTTGTGTCCATCTATTTCCACTGTATCTTGTTCAATTGATCTAGGTACAACATACCTTTCTGAATTTCTAATTCTGATACCAAGTGTCTTGGTTTCAGCAACCAATAATTCCAAAATAGAATTCATTGATTCTGAATCGCAGATTACAGATATCAATTGAGTTGGTCTACCTTTTTTTGTAATACCTGAAGTTATTGTTACATCTTTTGCGCCATTTGACATGATTTTTTCAATCATATTTCCTAAAACTTCACCAGATACATCATCTACATTGGTCTCTAAAATTTGAACTGTATCTTTAACTAGATTGATCTTAGTTTTTCCATTTACAATCTTTAAAACATTAGCAAATTCACCAAAATCTTTTGAACCTGCGCCATATCCAACAGAATCTATCTTGATTGGTGGATAAAACTCAGAACATGTTTTAGTCAAATTAACTAAAATACTTGCTCCGGTAGGAGTTGTTAATTCATCCGTAATAGTTCCACCTTGAATAATTATTTCAGTATTTTTAAAAATTTCTAAAATTGCGTATGCAGGATTTGATGTCTTTCCATGTGAAAATGTTACACTGCCACCACCAATTGCGACAGGCGAACAAATTATTTCATCGTTAAACAAATTCAAATCATCTAAGGCAATTGCTGTACCAAGAATATCTACTACGGTATCAATACTTGCCGCCTCATGGAAATGAACCGATGATTCTGGTTCTCCATGTACTTTGGATTCTGCAGAAATGAGGGTGTTAATTGATTTTGTTGCAAAATTTAAACCAGATTTAGACAGTCCAATCTTTTTTGCAGAATCTATTATGCAATTCTTCACATCTGTACCCTTTCTTTCATGAACATTTTCATCAACTTCCAAAATTAATTGAGTAGCAACTTTTCCATTTTTTTGTACAGATACAAAATCAATGTTTGTAATCTTGGAATCATCTAGGAATGATTCTGCGGTGTAAATACCCTCAATAATTCTTGATTTATTTGCTCCAAGATTTACTAATGATGATAATATCATATCTCCTGAAATTCCTGCAATCTGTGCATCAATTATTAGAACCATGAATTATGAATAGTAAAAATACATAAAAATCTGTTTACAATTCAAACTAAGATTTAATTAATCAGAATCTTGAGCGCATATATGATTACTATTATAGGAGCAGGTAAAGTAGGCGGAGATGCAGCATTATTTTCTGCACTAAAACAGTTAGATGATCAGATTCTTCTCTTAGACATTGCAGAAGGACTTCCACAAGGTGAGGCAATGGATATCAACCATATGCTGTCTGAGCAAGGTATTGACGTTGAAGTAAAAGGTTCTAATAATTATGAAGATATGAAAGGCTCTAACATTGTAGTTGTTGTCGCAGGTGCAGGACGAAAGCCTGGAATGACAAGAATGGATTTGCTCAAAATTAATGCAGGAGTTGTAAAGGATGTGGTTGGAAATATCAAAAAATATGCTGATGATTCACTTATCATTCCTGTAACTAACCCATTAGATCCAATGGCATACATTACTTTCAAAACTTCTGGCTTTGAAAGAAATAGAGTTTTTGGAATGGGTGGAATGTTAGACTTGTCAAGATTCAAACAATTTATTCACGAAGCAACTAACTCTCCACGAAAAGAAATAGATGCATTAGTAATTGGAGAACATGGAGAAAATATGCTTCCATTAACTAGACTAGCAAAAATAGATGGAAAATCTTTACCGGATATACTTTCTCAAGAAAAACTGAATAACATATTTACATCAACAAAAAATGTTGCAGCTGAGGTTATAAAACTAAAAGGTGCTACAGTTCATGCACCTGGAAATGCAATTTCTGCAATGATTGATAATGTTGTTAACAGTAAAAAACAAGTAATGCCAGTCTCGACATATTTGGATGGAGAATATGGTCATTCTGATGTTTCGATTGGAGTACCGGCAGTACTAGGTAAGAATGGAGTAGAAGAAATTATTCAACTCGAATTAAATGATTCTGAGAAAGACTGGTTTGAAAAAGGTGTAAAAAGCGTTAAAGATGCAATCTCAGGCATAAATGTATAAACAGTTTTTTAAAT
>JAKUOP010000002.1 GCA_022450565.1 Candidatus Nitrosopelagicus sp.
CGCCTGTAAATGCGGCACCAACAGCTGCAATAGTTCCTAATTGTGCAACAGCACCGCCTGCTCCTGCAGTATAAACTGGAATAAAGTAGGTATCATGTTCTCCTACTTGATATAGTATATTATCACCAATTCTTGGATTTCGTAAAAGTGTCTTTAGTTGAGCAAAGTCAGGATCTTTGTCTAATGCCTCACGGACAGAACTTGGTCCAAGAAGTTTTGTTTCAGAATCTAATGGAACTTCATAGAATGTCATCTGTCCTAGATTTTCAATATCATTCTGAACTACCATATATCCTGCTAAGTTACGGCCTTGTGAACCTCGTAATTCCAGTGATAAGAGACCTATGAATTCTGGATCTTCAAATCCTGGTGGTTTAGCTTCAATATAGTATGTATCCAAACCTCTTGGAATTTCGTAGAATTCGTTTGCTTGAATGAATGTTTCTACATCTGTAACGTGGTAGATGTTATACATCTCAGTCTTCCAGTTGAATAGTTCTTCTGGATATCTGATCTGTTCTCCTAACCATTCAGGAGTTTCAATAATGTCATCGGCATATTGACTCATCATCATTTCTGAAAAGAAATCATCACCATATTTGATTAAGCTGATATCACCATTGTAGGTATCAACCAATCCATATCCAGCTAATCTTAGATATGGATTTCCTGCTGTGTATGGAATATCACCTGTATCAAATCCAACAATCAATGGAACCAACCAGTAAGTGTTTGTTCCATCAGTTACGGGATAGGAATCCAATTCTTTTCCAAATAGATTATACAAAAAGTATGGATACAATGTTTGCATTCTTTCATTTACATCCTTGTATCGCAAAATGTGTACTGACTCACCTGGATATGAAAGCAAAAAGTTTGGTTCAAAAATCCAACTTAATGGTGGAGGTACATCTACACCACCAGCACCATCATATTTTGCATTATTTAGTTCTGCACTTTCTGTACGGTTGACTGGATAACCTGACCATGTTTCATCAAGTAATCCACCTTCACCATAATAGATTGCTCTTTGTGTGAATAATTCAGAACTGTCTACAATCTGACCATCTGTAGCTTCTAAAGTTAAGAATCCATCAGGAACATGAGTATAAACAAGATGCTCGTTATACCATTGGTTCTCGAGGCTAACTGAGGATGGTAGTATAGGCTTCATTGAAGCAGTCCAGTACAGTTTATCATTAAATCTAAGAATATCGTTGTCTTCAAAGTCAACGTACGGAATAAGACCAATTTCTGGCTTTAGTTTTGCAAAAGCTGCGTTCCAATCCCAAACTCTAATTTTACTTAATACGTCATCATTTTCAGAAACATAGTTTGGAATATTATTTGGATTAACTGAAGGAATGCCTACCTCATGTGTGTTCTCAGTAACATATTGTAATTCACCAAGATATCTATTCACACCTATTTGTTGTGCAGTATATGGCCCAAGATATTCAATCTTTTTTGCATCTGCTACACTGTTATTAACACTCATAGCGATTCCAACTATTAATGCAATTGCGATAATTGTTATTACACGAATATAGACATCCCTCTTGAACATGTGTGTCAGAACTCTTGCACGCATTCTGTCGAAAATTGAAAATGCAATTAGTGCAAATCCAACTACAAAAGTTCCACCAATAGCATATCTTGTATTATAATCAATAGTATCTGTAAAGAACATGTTAAATGCAGCCCATACAATACCTATTCCAATTATTGCTTCAATTGTTGAAAGATAATTCAGATATCTGGGCTTTCCATCAGTGGAATCGTGTATGTATGATGTTATTACACCGATAACAGAATGAAATCCTACGTATAGAATTAAACGTAATCCAATTGCACCTAAAATCGGTGGAATAATTAGTAACAAACCAGGAATCATTGGTGTTACGTTTTCCATTGCAAATGTTGGATCATATGATGGTGTAACAAATGGCAGGGAAAATATTGTGGTTATACTTTCTAATCCAAGATCGTTACCTTCAACTAGATACACCAGTCCAAAACCGAACATCAAGTTTGCAAAAAATGCACCAAATAGCAGAAGTTTTGTAATCTGCCAAATTACAAAATGAGCACCTGATAATTTAAAGTCCCTAAAATTCGGAATTACCTCATTAGTTTGCACATTAGGAGTTCTATTTAGTAAATTAATTGCAACTTTGATAAAAAACCAAGTTAAAGAAGAACGCTTTGCTACATTTACACGAATTAATGCAATTCCTGCTAATACTAATCCTGCAATTAGTGAAAACATTAGTGGTTTGGTAAAAGTATCAGCAAATTCAGTAACATTCATGGAGAAAATTACAGCAGAATTTCCTGCCAATGCAAATATTACAACACCAACTATAGCAACTAACCCTAATCTGATAATTTTTCCAGCATCGGGTGGTGGTGCGTCACCATCTTGTTTTTCAGCACTGTACATAACTTATCTCAATCTCTTTTTCATCAATTAATACCTTATCGTAAAAAATATGGTTTTTATTGAAAAAGTTACGTTGTAGACGCAATTCCCTTACAAATCATATAGATCGCAGCGAATTTTGGTAAAGATACTGTTTCATTCTTGTATGGTCCAAATTTTTTATTTTTTAGTGTAAATGTTATAGGGCAATTTGCATTAACGTTAATTTTCTCATCATCTATATGACATGCATCAGTATAGGGATCAAATTTATCCAAATCATCAACAAAAATCTTTGTAAGACCACTCTTGCTATTTATAGAACCGGGCAATCTAAAAATTCTATGAATATCATTAGTAACGTTTGGATCAATCTTAACTCCAATTATTTGTCTAAATTCTTCTAATCTTTTTTGGAATAGACTATAACCACCAGATATAACTTGTTGTAGAATTTTTGGGCGATTTGATTTTGTTCCATACAGTTGTTTTGCAAGTTTCCCATTCCATCCATCATCCTCAAATTTTGGAAGGGATGATTTATTCAAATTAAATCTTTTAAAACCAAATGTTTCAGGTATTGCTCCGCGAAACATAATATAATCAGATATCTCTGCTCGTTCTTTTGAACCAATTTCCTGATATTCAGATTTTGGTACATAGATATGGAACCCCTCGTTTCCTGAAAAAAAGATCTCTATGCTTTGTGGATTAATTCCTAAATCGTCTATTAAGATCTGGTTTAATTTCTTAACCTCATCTTTTGTTGCTTTAATACAATCAGAACATGTCAATGTAATTACTCCAAGTTTTGTTGACTGGCAGTTAGGACAAGAATCACTTAGATTAGAAATTTGATCACAATTTGAACATTTAATCAGACTATTCTTAACAGGATGTGTCTTTCTTAGATCCTTTGCATCAATATCAAATATTAGATCTGCATTAAGCCAATCCTTTTCTGTCATGGGTAAATTTGGGAATCTATAACAAGCATTTGAGCAATAAACATCTGATGGCTTGTTTTGCATTAGTAACAGATGAAGTTCCTTATCTGATTTCAATGTAATATGACGATTCATTCCTCCATTGAACTTTTGAAATCCAAATTCACGCAGTTCAGGATTTTCTGGTACGTGTAGTAGGTCAAAATGTTCAAAGTAAAATTTTTTGAATGTATCTTCTAGTAGCATGACATCTTTTTCATTCATATTCGCTTTCTCCCAAATTGTATTGGATTTATTATTGGATCACAGTCAGGAATAGGGAAACAAAGATTTTGACTCTTAACCTTCTCACATGATGGGCATTTGTACTGAGTTGTTCCAGATGTTCCTGACAATTGATTCAATTGATAACGTGTTACTTTTTCATTATAGTCAGGTGCATTCTTGAAAAGTGGTGCAATTTGTTCAACAGTTTGTCCTTTATTTAGTAGAAATGTTGCAAGAAGAAACCTACCAGAATGAGAAAGATTCTCACCTTTTTCAAGAACCTCTATGGCGTGTTTGATACACGGTGGATATTCTGTTGATTCAACAGTTTTTACTTCGAATTTCTTTGCAAGTGTTTTTAGTTTTGTAACGTATGACTCAAATCCCTGAATCATTTGGGGTGAAGATGATGAATTAATTTTTAAGAAAATATATCTGTCAAGTTCTTTTCGTACTAATCTTACAGTTTCATGTGAAGTCAATTGAACCTTACCATGAAGAATTTTTCTATTAATTAATTTCCATTCTCTTTCATGAAAGTTGACAGAATGTTTCAGATAATCAGCAATTGGAATTGTGAAGTATTCATCCTCTTTTTGAATGGTTACAGAAAATAATTCCTGTAGTATTTCTAACGAGATTTTTGCATTCCTAGTGTTTTGTTGGTTTTTCAAGTCAGTTTCTAGAAATTTTTCAGCACGTCTCGCCTCTGCAAGAGAAAATCTTCGAGTTAACGTATTCATTCCAGAGAGTTTCAAAAGTATTACAGCAATTAGAAATGAGAAGATCTCATTTGTAGTTGATGAATTATTTGTTGTAAGATCTGATTTGTAAATACGACCATCTATAGCAGTAGTAATTCGTTCAAATGCACTTTCTACAATTTTTTTCAGATCAGCGTTTGTTGCAAAATCTTCTAGTGAAAATCCCTTATCGCTTAGGTATTTCCCAGCTTCGTCTAAGAAAGGATATTTGATGATTTCGTCCGAACCAAGATTAACCATAATCATTATGTGATAACTTAGTTTAAAAATTGCAGTGAAATGTTGGTATTTTGAATAGATCTGTACTTTAAATTATAATAAATATTAGAGAAATTATGCAGATTGGCGCCCATGTATCGATTTCAGGTTCCGTTGCCAATGCAGTAAATAATGCAATTGAAAGAAAATGTAATGCATTTCAAATTTTTACACGAAGCCCAAGAAGTTGGCATGCTAAAGAATTAGAACAGGGCGAAGTTAATGAATTCAAAGATAGGCTTTCGTCATCTGATATTGATAGACATGCAACAACAGCACATATGCCATATCTACCAAACCTTTCATCCCCCGATAAGGAAGGTTATGATAAATCAATCAAAGCCATGGTTAAAGAAGTTCAACGGTGTAACGTTCTTGGAATTCCCTTTCTTGTTACTCATTTAGGAAGTCATCGGGGAACTGGTGAAGAAAAAGGGATTGAAAGATTAGTTGATGCACTAAATAAAGTTGCAGAAACAAAAGCGGACGTAACAATTCTTTTAGAAAATACAGCTGGTCAAAAAAATTCAGTAGGTTCAGAATTTAAACAATGGGCTGAAATTTTTTCTAAATGTAAACAAAAGAATAGGTTCGGTGTTTGTTTTGATACATGCCATGCTTTTGCAGCAGGATATGATTTAAGAAAAAAACAGGATGTACAGAAAACATTAAAGGAATTTGATGAACTAATTGGTTTTGAGAATTTGAAAATTTTACATCTTAATGACTCAAAAGGTATGTTGAATGAAAATCGTGATCGTCATGAACATATTGGTTTAGGACAGATTGGTGAAGAAGGCATGAGCGAAATAATCAGTATTATGAATAAAAAGAAGATACCTATGATCTTAGAAACCCCAATAGATGACAAACGGGATGATTTTGGTAACATTGAGAAAGTCAAATCACTTGCTTAAGCAATTACGCATTTATTCTATGATATTTTCTGATTAGTATGAATTATGACAATGTAATGAAGTTAGCATTGGAAAGAGGGTTTTATTTTCCAAGCTGTGAAGTATACGGAGATTCGCAGGCTGGTTTTTGGGAATATGGCCCAAATGGTGTTAGCATCAAAAATAAATTTTTAGAATTATGGAGACAGCAACTAGTAAGAAGAGACAGGATGTTGGAAATTGATGGTTCACAGATTATGTCAAAATCAGTTTTTGAGGCATCAGGTCATCTAGGTAATTTTGCAGATCCAATTGTGAAATGTAAAGAATGTAAATCTACATTCAGAGCTGACAAACTAATTGTTGATGCATCTGAAGTTGAAATTCCGGAAAATTCTGATCTAAATGAGTTTGATAATGTTATAAAAGAAAAAGCAATCAGTTGCCCAAAATGCAATGGTAGTTTGGACAATACAAAAAAATTTAACATGATGTTTAAGGTTGGTATCGGTCCAGAAGAGGAAGAAGCATATCTACGTCCTGAAACATGTCAATCAATTTTTGTCGATTTTCCAAGATTGTTTAAGACAATGAGAGGTAAGTTGCCGATAGGAATAGCACAAGTTGGTAAAAGTTTCAGAAACGAAATTGCACCAAGGCAGAGTTTACTAAGATTACGTGAATTTTATCAGGCTGAAATTGAAGTATTTTGTAATCCAAATAAACTAGATGTGCTTGATAAATTTTCTGAAATTGAAAATACAACACTGCGAATTCAAAATGAACAAGAGGTGGTAACAGTAACTTGTAAACAAGCTGTTGAATCTGGAATAATTCCTAACAAGTTTGTAGCATATTACTTAGGATTACTCTCAGAGTTTTATGAAAAAACAGGCATTGATATGAATAAAAGTAGATTTAGAAAACTCGGTGAAAAAGAAAAAGCATTCTATGCTGAAGTTGCATTTGACTTTGAAGTTGAAACAACAATAGGTTGGCTTGAATTAGTTGCATGTAATTATAGATCTGACTATGATTTATCTAGCCATGCAAAGAAAAGTAAGGAAAAATTTGAAGTGATGGATAATGATGAAAAAGTTCTACCACATGTGTTTGAAATTTCAATGGGAATTGATCGTAGCTTGTATTGTGTCTTAGAGCATGGTTATAGAGATGATAAAGAGAATGAAAGAGTAGTCTTATCAATAAGACCATATCTTGCACCAGTTCATGTAGGAATTTTATCATTGGTAAAAAAAGATGGTTTAGCTGAGAAAACAAATGATGTTTACTTGAATATTAAAACAAAATTTGATTCATTCTTAGACCATGCAGGTGCTATTGGTCGAAGATATAGAAGATTGGATGAAATTGGTGCACCTTTTGCAATAACAATTGACCATCAAACCAAAGATGATGATACAGTTACTATAAGGTCAAGAGATTCTATGAGTCAGGATAGAGTGAAAATTAAAGATCTGGAAGAAATACTCTCAAAGGAGACTAGGTTTCCATGAACTATATAATAATAGGTGTACATGAGGCAAAATAATATGAAATTAGCAATCGTGATCCCGACATACAATGAAGGTAAAACATTACCAAGTTTGATTGATAGATTGGTTGAACAAGTCAAGCATATTGTTGATGAATTCAATATAGTAATTGTTGATGATTCTTCACCTGATGGCACAGCTGAAATTGCACGAAATTTAGCTAAGAAAATTAGAGAAATTATTGTGATTCAAAGACCATCAAAACTTGGACTTGGTGCGGCTTACAAGAATGGTTTCAGTTATGTTCTGGAAAAATTAGGTTCAGAATTAATTATTGAAATGGATGCAGACCATTCACATGATCCTAGTGAAATTCCAAACATGCTTAAAAAAATAGGCAAGTATGACTTTCTAATAGCTAGTAGACATATCAAAGGCTCTTCTACTATAGGATGGGGATTGTGGCGAAAAATCACTCATGCCCTGGGTGTATATTTTGCTAGACAGTGTGCAAAATTAGATATTTCTGATCCTACTAGTGGATTCCGAATGTTCAAAAAGGAAACATTACAACAAATAGACTTTGATAAAATCAGATCTGACGGATATGCTTTTCAGATAGAAGTACTACATCAACTAAAACAAAAAGGAATGGAAGGTTTGGAAACAATAACTACATTCGTTGATAGAAAAGAAGGCAAATCAAAGATGGGTAGGCATGAGATTCTACAATTCGTAAAAACATGCATGAGCTATCTAAGAAAAAGAAATTAAAAACAAGGGATTTGAACTACTTACTCAAATGTAGAAGTTGATGTTGTAGATTGTTGTGAGGGTAGTTCGGATATTGTTGGAACTGATGGAAACTTATCTCCAATTTGTTGTTCTGCAACAGCAGATGCTTCTGAGAGAATTTTATCGGTTTCTTCATTTGAAGCATCAGATTCCATGTTGAAAGAATCATCAGAGATTGAGTCTACCATTAGACCATTTAGTGTTTGAGCCATTGCATTCATTTCTGAATCAGCCTCTGGCATGAATTTACCTAATGATGATTGTAGGCTCTTCATGGTATTCATAGCTGGTCCGATTGCAACCATTGCATCACCAAGGTCATGTATTGTTGCTAATCTTAATTGAACTTGCTCAAGTGACATTCTAGCACCGCCAAGCATTTTCTTTACTTTACGAATTTCTGCTAATTCATTTGAAAGAACTTTACTTGCAGATGTATCGTGTTGCTGTACGGCTGTTACTACACGCTTGAATAACTGTTGGTCTCTTTCCTCTAATTTGGACAACATAACGTCCATTTTTGTGGTCTGAACCTGAAGTTTATTCACAGCGTTCTGTATTCGTGGTTTAAGTGCGCCCTGAGGCTTTATTGTCTCACGAACTTTATCAGCCATGCTTGCTGTTTCTTGACGTGCCCATGCTTTATGGAATGACGGCATGGAGATTCATCAAAAAAACGGTTCTTAATGAAAGGTGTGTATTAAGATCAACATTAGGCTAAATTAAGCTAACAAAAAGTAGATGGCATGGCTATAGTTGTATTTGATTCTGGACTTGGCTCCTTATCAATAATTAAAGAAATTCAGAAGAAAACTAAATGTGAGATTGTCTATATTGCAGATCAAAAAAATTTTCCATATGGAAAAAAATCAAAGTTAGAATTAATAAAAATAATCAGAAAAACACTAGAAAAAATCAATAAAACATTCAAGCCGGAAATCATAATACTTGCATCAAATACTCCATCATTATTATTGGGAAATAAAATTCCAAAAAATATAATCAAGGTTTTGCCTCCATTAAAAAAAATAGCAAATCATTCAGAAACAAATAATGTTGCCATTTTAGCAACACAGTCTGTTGTAAATAGTACAACCATTAATAATTATATTAAAAAAAATGTATCAAAAAAAATCAAAGTTTTTAAAATTAATGCATCACCTTTAGTTGAATTAGTTGAGAGTGGAAAATATATTACAAAACCAAAACATACAAGGCAAATTATTAGAAAGACTTTAGTCAAGATTTTCCAAACTAATAAAATTGATGTAGCTACACTTTCAAGTACGCATCTTCCTTTTCTATTAAATTTTCTAAGAAAAGAATTTCCTGAAATAGTTTTTTTGAATCCAGCATGTGATGTTGCAGAAAAAGTGGCAAAAAATTTAAAAATTACTTCTAGGAAAAATAAGATTACAATATTTACTACTGGTAATCCTAAAAACTTTCAAAATAATCTAATCAGGATTGGAATAAAAAATAAAGTCAATTATTTTTCTTTATAGATTTTGCCTTTCTGAAACCATGTGTGAATGTTTTATCATACAATCTTGAATATTCATATGATTTTGGTTTTATCACATCACCAATTATGACTATGGCAGTCATTCTAATTCTTTCAGCCTTAACTTTTTTTGCAATGTCTGCAAGTGTACCAAGAATTATTTTTTGATCCTTTCTACTTGCTTTGTAAACTACTGCAACAGGTGTGCTTTTTTTATAACCACCAGCAATTGCTTCTTTTGAAATTTTAGTTAATAGATGAACGCTAAGATAAAAGATCAGTGTTGATTGATGTTTTGCAAGTTCTGATATTTTTTCCCGTTTAGGGACTTTGGTTCTTGATTCTGCGCGTGTAATTATCATTGTTTGTGTAATTCCAGGTAGGGTTAATTGGGTTCCAAGTGCTGCTGCAGATGCAAGAAATGATGTAACGCCGGGCACAACAATTGATTCTACATCTTTCTTTTCCAGATTATCTATTTGCTCTCTAATTGCACCATAAATTGCAGGATCACCATCATGTAATCTTACAACCAATTTTCCTTTCTTTGAATTTTTTAGAAGTAAGGAAAATATTTCTTCACGGACAAGTTTTGCTGCATCGTGTTTTTTTCCTTTTTTATTATATTTGATAATCTCAGGAGGAATTAATGAGCCGGAATAAACTAAAACATCTGCTTTTTGAACTAGTTTTTTTGCCTTTATAGTAATTAGTTCAGGATCTCCTGGTCCACATCCAACAAAGTATACCTTAGACACGTTTTACCACCAGAATTGAAAAATATTTTGTTGTGAGTGTGCCATCATTAACTTCACCAA
Organism: Candidatus Nitrosopelagicus sp.; assembly: GCA_022450565.1. Lineage (GTDB taxonomy): Archaea > Thermoproteota > Nitrososphaeria > Nitrososphaerales > Nitrosopumilaceae > Nitrosopelagicus. Next base: position 10,168 of record JAKUOP010000002.1, read on the forward strand.
GAGTTAATTTTCTAATTATTTCATTCTCTGTTCCTAAGTCTTGCCCAATTGCAAATATGGAATTGTCTGGGAACCCAGATTCTTTTAGAAGTTCAATGACTTGATCAAAGTAACGACCGTCTTTGAGAAAAACTAACACTTCAGAATTTTTTGCAATTTCTTTGACTGAACTAAGATCGTAACATGATGGAATGATTGAAACTTTTTCTGCACCTTCTGCAATGCTTATTCCTACTTTGGATGCAAATGTAAACATTGAAACAATTCCTGGAATTACAGAAATTTTCATGTTAGGATGGTTTTGGCTTATTTCTCTATGCATGTAGATCCATGTGCTGTAAAGATAGGGATCACCAACTGTCAAATATACTACATTTTTGCCTGACAAAACTTGTTCTGCCATTATTTTTGAATTCTCTTTCCAGTGAGCCACAAGAATCTCTTTGTCCTTGGTCATTGGAAATATCAATTTGATAATTTCTTGGCTTTTTGATTTATCTATTATTGAATCAACAACTGATAGTGCTATACTTGGTCTGTCTTCTTTTGAGGCTGGACACATTATAACATCAGCATTTTGTATTGCTTTTACGGCCTTGACAGTAAGTAAGTCAGGGTCACCTGGACCAACACCAATTCCAACTAATTCAGGCATAAAACAACATGATTCTGCCCAATTAAAAAGCTAGACTAAATTTTTGTTGCAGAGATCACTGTGACAGGATTTCTTGATAACATCATTGTGCCAGTTGATGTTTTTCGGCTTTTGCCTATAGTTATTTGGGTAATATCAATAGAATTGAATTTTAAATTCTCAATTACTTGTAATACTGCATATAATGTTTCAATTAGAATTACTCCAATAACAATTCTACCTCCTGACTTTAACTTGGTTTCACATAATTCAACAATATCCTTAGTATCACCCCCAGTTCCTCCAATGAAAATTGCGTCTGCCTCTTCTAAATCGGAAATCTTTTCTTTAGCATCTCCTAGAATTATTGTTGCGTTAGAGATCTGAAATTTTTCTAAATTAGTTTTTGTCAATTCAACGGCTTTAGGATCAATATCTATTCCGATTACCTTGCCAGTTGATTCAACTTGTAATCCAGCTTCAACTGTAATTGAACCACTCCCACAACCTATATCAAAAATTGTTTGACCTGATAATAACCGTGCTTTACTGATTTGAACTGCTCTAACTTCTTCCTTTGTTATAGGAACTGATTCGGTCCGCTCAAATTCTTCGTCTGGTATTCCAGGAGTTTTAAATTTCCACATTTGATCACGTATAGACTATGTGAATGGAACTATACCACCAGTGTCGCCTGCGTGAATAAGTGTGTATGACATTATCCAGAAGAATAGATAGAGAAAAACAAAACTTCCTATTCCTGTTGTAACATATTTTTTCTTGTTTGCAATCTTGATCCTCCAAGACTTGGCAATTATTGCTGTAGCAATGAAGAGCATAATCATGAATCCAATTGAGGTCCATCGTTTTTCCTCTACATCTGCAATGTCATCAAATACATAGGTTGCAACAACACCACCTATAATTGAAAATGCTATTCGCATCCAAAAAAGTCTGTCAGTTAATTTTTTGGTTGCTGATTTATCAATAGGATCATCGCCGTCTGTTGGTGGTTTTTGTGGAGGTTGATCCTTTTGTTCCGGTTCAGGTGTCCATTTTCCAGTAAGATTATCTTCAGATTCTGTTTCTGTTGGTGGTTTATCCGTAAATTCTGTAGGGATGTCTTTATTCTCACTATCTTTTGGATCTGGTTCGGGTCGATACTTTTTCTTTTTTTTAAATCTAGCCAATGAAATTTCTAGTTTCACTGCTAAATGCCTTGTTTAAAATCTTTGTCAAGAGAATCCTTGATTAACTAACCGTAAGAGTATAATCACCTAGTCAATATTCACTTCTATGCCACTAGCCGGAATTGAATTAGCATATCTAGTAAAAGAAATTGAGACGGAAACTCAAGGGTACTATGTTAGTAACATTTGGGGAATAAACAGAAACAGCCTGCTTTTCAAGTTACATCATCCAAAAAAACCAGACATCATGTTAATGGTTTCTACCACAGGAATGTGGATAACGAAGAAGAAAATTGATTCAATTGAGCCAAATAAACTACTGCGCAGGTTAAGATCTGATCTTCTTAGATCTAAGATTGAAAAAATTGAACAGATTGGTACTGAACGAATTGCTTATCTGACATTCTCAAATTTTGAAAATCGATTTGTCTTAATAATAGAATTTTTTGGTGAAGGAAATCTACTACTATGTAATTATAATAAAAAAATTCTTGCATTATTACATTCAATAGATGTGAAGCATAGACAGTTAAGAGTTGGTGTTGAGTATACTCCTCCACCAACAGACGGCATCGATGTAATAAATTTCAAAAAAGATGAATTTGAAAAAATACTAGATTCGTCAACAAGTATAGGAAAAACTATTGGTAGAGGACTAGGCCTTCCCAAAAAATATGTTGAAGAAATAATACGGCTTTCCTCAATTGATCGTCAAAAACCCAGTACTGATCTTACAGAAAATGAAATTATATCATTATATGACATAATCAAGACTACAATAAGTAATGTAGTTGAAGGAAATCATGACCCAACAATAATTGATGATGAAGAATCATCTGATGTTTTTCCTATTAGATTTTCTGATGATAATAGAAACGCCAAGAAAGTTTCTAGTTTCAATGACGGTTTAGACATAATATTTAGTGAACAGATTTTAGAAAAAGGAAAGTCCCTGTACAGTAGTACTGCAGAAAAAAAAATAAAAGAACTCGAAAATACATTGGATGAGCAAAAAAAAGCTATATCTACAGTAACTGAAAAATCAGAAAAAATTGCAGAGGTTGCGAATCTATTATTTACAATGCAAGCAGAAGGAAAATCAGATATTAAAGATCCTAATGTTATTGAAGTTTTACAAAACAAAAATTCCGAATTGGTTAAAGAAAAAGGTGTTTCAATTATAAAAATTGGTGACTCAAAAATAAAAATTAATACTGAATTACCGTTGCCAAGCATAGCATCAAAATTATTTGATGAATCAAAAAAACAAAAGGGTGCTATCAAATCAATTGAAAAATTAATCAAGAAAACTGAAGATAGACTAGAAAAAACAATTCAGAAGGGTGAAATTGCACGTGGAGCAATAGGTTTTGCAGAAGTTAGAAAAAAGAGTTGGTTTGAAAGATATCGTTGGTTCTACACATCTGATGGAATATTAGCAGTTGGAGGAAGGGACAGTTCATCTAATTCAGCAATAATTAGAAAATACGTTGAAAAAGACGATAAGGTTTTTCATGCAGAAATCAACGGCTCGCCATTTTTTATTCTAAAAGATAGAAGCGAGACAATAATGCCATTAAGTATTACAGAGACCTCTCATGCAACAGTCTGTTTTAGTAGAGCGTGGAAAGAAGGAATGCACGGAGTTAACTGTTATTGGGTAACTCCTGAACAAGTGAAAAAGGCTGCGCCAAGTGGTCAAACAATGGGAAAAGGTTCTTTCATCATTCAAGGAACCAGAAATTACAATAAGATTTCAACGTTAAAACTTGCTGTAGGAATTCTGCATAAGGATGATGACTATTTGTTAGTCTGTGGTCCACCTGCACCGATTAAGAATGGCTGTGTTTGTTATGTAGTAATTGAGCCGGGGAGTATAGAAATTTCAGATATGGCTAAAAAGATAAGAGCTAATTTTATTGGGGTTGATGAAAAATTTACTAAAATGTTTGTAATAGATGATTATGTACGAGTACTCCCAACAGGTGCAAGTAAAATTGTTGAAGTGAGTATGAAAGATAATTAATTCAAAACATTTGATGATTCTGTATCAACCTCAAGTTCCTTACCATTTTCTATGGACTCAAACTCATCAGAAGAAACTATTATCATTGGGATATTGGCTAATGCGCATCCTGATGCAACAGTCAGATCTGCTTTCTGACAAATCATAGCAACTGGCGCCGTCCCATTCTCTTTTAACGAGTAAATTGTGTATGCACCAACACTACTTCCAACTCCATGTGGAAATACTAGAACTGAGTCTTTGATAGATTTTTCAAAAATATCATGTTTTTTATCGTGTATAGTTCCTGTTTGTTTGTCAACTGCACCTAAGAAATTGATTGGATTATTGGTTTTAAGAACTAAACCTCTTGCTTTTCCTTGAACAATAACTTTGGTCAATTGGTTTCCTCTTGAACTATTTTTGATAATGGTTTCAGATTTACATCTACTCCTGTAGAATTTTTCAGATAATATGCTCCTTTAACAGAATTGGTGATAACTGAATCAACTTCATTTGTGTCTATTAACGGTGTTAAACAAGTACAGCAGTCTGATAGTATTTCGCCACCGGCTCTTTCAATTTCATTTGTATAATCAAGATGCCGTGCTTGGTTTTGTACTGCTCTAGAACAGAATATCATGCAACGTTTCTGGAATGACTTTCCTTTTAGCATGTTAGAAAGATCTGATATCTCTTCTAATCCTAATTGAGGACTACCAAGAGTTATGAGATCCCCATTGTCGGATGTGTTTAATTCATCATGAATTTTCTGCATTTCTTCTTTTCCAAAATCAATTTTTTCAGAAGAATTATTTTCCTCATCTACAAACTGGAATTTTGCACAAGTTCCTGAAGTTCCCATTCCACCACACAATGATTTACAGCTTCTTCTGTTTGGTTGGGATACACCTGAAATATTTACAGATGTATCAGCAACTTTTCCTGCAAAAAATCCAAGTAAACCAAAATCTAATTCGTTAGGATTTTCTAATTTCATTCGTATTGTCGTTGGGATTTCAAATCCATCCTTCCGTAGATCTGAATATGGACTTTTTCCAGTTATTGCGCTTGCCAATGCACTAAATGCACTTTCTTTGTTCGTCTTTAATCCACCAAGGGAATTAGCAAATATTGCTGCATTACTTTCAGCAAATGAAACCTGGGTATCTTTTTGTGGAAGATCAAAGATATCATATGGTGTACAGGAAAATGTGGGTTCTACCCCCATTCGTATGTATGAATCTCTAATGCTCTTTTGTTTTTCGACAAAATCATTATCGATGTGATCAAATTCTGAAATATGATCAACATCAAACCCCATGGGATTCACAGTTGTTTTGACCTTGACTTTTGCGTCTTTGCTTATGTTTCGTAGAAATTCCTCGCCTGAGTCTCCAATTGTATTATAATTTACACCTGATAGATGTGCCCATTTTATTGGAATTAATGACTCTGCATTAGTTGCTTCACCTGTTGCAAGTAATATACGATAGGCAGTTTGTAGTGTTTCACCCATTTCACCATTTAGCGCTTTTTCTTCTTCTTTTGTGAATTCCAATGTATTTCATCGGTTTTACAGATATAAGACTTGTACGCCATATTCACGTATGAAAAGAATTCTAAACGGCATGGTAAAAACTATGGATTTGGTAAATCCTCCAAGAATAACTGCTTTACAAGATCTACACGATGCAGAAGATCGTGGTCCATTCAGTATTCTTATTGGAACAATACTATCAGCTAGAGCAAAAGATGAAGCAACTAGTCGAATTGTAAAAGAATTATTCAAAGTTTATAAAAATTCAAAACAGCTTGCCAATGCAAAAATAAAAGATGTTGAAAAGATTATCAAATCAATTGGCTTCTATCATGTTAAAGCAAAACGAATCATTGATGTTGCAAAGATCATTGATTCAAAATATAATGGAACCGTTCCTGATGATCTAGAAAAATTAGTTGAATTACCTGGTGTTGGAAGAAAAACTGCTAACTGTGTATTAGTTTATGCTTATGAAAAACCTGCTATACCTGTTGACATTCACGTACATAGAATTTCAAATAGATTGGGATTGGTTAAAACAAAAAATCCTGAAGAAACTGAATTTGAATTAATGAAAATAACTCCTAAAAGACTTTGGCTTGATATTAATGAAACATTTGTAAAATATGGTCAAAATATATGCAAACCAATATCCCCAATGTGTAATGTTTGTAAAATTACGAACTCATGCAAATATTACAAAACTAAGAAGAACGCTTCTTAGTTACTAGAAGTATTACTAGTCCTACTCCTATGCAACCTACCAGCATGAATGGAAACATGTGTAATGGTCCTTCCTTTGGATCACCTGATAGAATTTCCAAATTAAGATATCCAGCAGTTGCTGCAGGTGGATCTTGGCTGCCCTCCATTCCCCAAACAGAATATGACTTTATTTCAAAGTCTTCAATATCAAGATTAGAAAGTACAATTCTTTCTCCATTATTTACAGTCAGGCCTGCTGTATCAGAATATGCCAAAATTACTTTGGCGCCTGGTAACCAACCTCTATCTAACTTGTCATGAACAACAACGTATCCTTCATCCGGTAATTGAACTGCAATCCAGAATTTCTTATTAGGTGGGCTTCCCATTCCAATTTCGATAAATTTATCCTCTATTGTTGCATCATAGAATCTGATAACACCGTTACCGTTTGGATTTCCATATAATAATTCGTTAACTAGATTTACTTGCCAGCTAACATCATGAATTTCATCAAATGGGATAATTACTTGTTCTCTTGATGGTTTGTTAAAATCGTTAAAATCAATATCAGTATTTACAGTTGCTAATGTGGGATTTTTTGATTCTTCCTGTGCAAATGCTGGAAAAATCATGAAAGAAATAAGAAATACTAAGGGAATTTTGTACTTCATCTACTCAACAAATGGTTTATCAAAGTCTATGATAACTTTGGCAACTTCTGGTCGTAGAATAAATTCAGATGGCGATTGACCATTTTGTATCATCTCACGAAGTTTTGTTCCACTTATCTGTTCACGTGAATCAGCATCATGTGGACAAACCTTTGGATTTGTAAATGTAAGACATTTTTTACAATAGAAAAATGCAGGGAAAAATATTGGTTGTATTTCTAATTCAGGATAGTCATCAAAAATTTTATGTGCTGCAAATGGATCATAAAAGTTTCCAACTCCTGCATGATCTCTTCCGATTATGATGTGAGTACATCCATAGTTTTGTCTCATTATAGCATGATGTATTGCTTCTTTTGGTCCTGCATATTTCATTTCAGTATGTAATGTAGATAACTGGCATCTGTTCTCAGAATAATAATTTGCAATCATTGTTTCATATGCCTTAACAATGATCTCATCTTTGAAGTCTCCTGGTTTTTTCTTTCCAATTAGAGGATTTACAAATACACCGTCACGTGTTGTAATTGCTGTTTTTTGAAGCATTTCGTGTGCTACATGTGGTGGATTTCTTGTTTGAAATGCAACTATGGTCTTCCATCCTGCATCATCAAAAGCCTTCCTTGTTTCAATTGGTGTCATTCTATGTTTTCGAATCTCAGTATCGTTTTGCCTTTGAATAAAGTCAATTTTTCCTCCTACTAGAAAATCCTTCATGGAATTAGTCTTTGCAACACCGGGATGTGAATCATCATTTGTTCCATAAACCCCACTGGCAGTAGATTGTTTATCATAAGAGTATACATCCTCAACATGTAAAATTGCAATACCTGTTCCATCTGGATTTTTGAGAAGTACATCGCCAGCTTCTTTCATTTTTTTTCCAGTTTCATCATCAACGTCTAATACAGTTGGAATTGTCCATGCAGTACCATTTGCAAGCCTTCCCTTTGAGATAACAGATTCAAAATCCTGTTTATTTAGAAATCCTTCTAGAGGACTAAAAATTCCATCTGCAATATTTTCAACATCATTTGCAAGGTCGGCTGAAATATCAATACTAAGTAATCCAGATGGATCAGCATCTGTAACACGATTTACTAGTTTTCCGCCATGAGCATTAATCAATATGAAACGATTTTGTATGATTAATTTATTTGTCGTGGTTCATGTGAAGCCCACATTCTTTGTTTGTGTCGTTTTCCCACCACCAGCGACCAGCTCTAATGTCCTCGCCGATCTTGATTGGTCGCGTACATGGTTCACATCCAATGCTAGGATATCCCTGATCTAAGAGTTTGTTGTATGGACACTTGTTTGATTTTATATAATCCCATGTTTGCTCATATGTCCAATTAATGATTGGATTAACTTTAACAATGTCCCCATGCATTTCATCAATTTCAAGCATCTTTGCATCTGAACGGTTTACGTTTTGATCACTTCTGAGTCCAGTAATCCACCCATCAAGCGTTTCAAGCATCTTATTCATTGGATGAACCTTTCTTATAGCACAACAAAGTTTTCTGTTGTCAATACTATCATAGAAACAGTCTAGACCTTTCTCTTTGACCATTTTTTCAACTTCTTGTTCATCGGGATACAACATCTCAATCTTTGTGTTATAACGTTTCTGAACTTCATGTATTACATCAAAAGTTGCTTGAGGTAATCTTCCTGTTTCAAGTGTAAATAATCTAGCATCAGAATTGATGTTAAACATCATATCTATGATTGCTGCATCTTCTGCACCAAAACTAGAAGCTTTTGCTAATTTTGGATGTAGGTTATCAAAAGCCCAAGTTAAACATTCCACAGGAGTACTGATTGTTTTATTAATATCGTCTAATTCACCTTGAGTAAATTTTCCCATAGTTCAGGTGGGATATTGTGCTATTATAATTATACGAGAATTAGCTCCAATTAAGAAACGCTGTAAAATATAAAACTGCTACTGATTAAAAAACTGGATGAGCGATAGTACGTATATTGTGGTTTTCCCTTCTCTATTTGCTGAGAGCAAAATTAGCCTATTAATGGCAAATATTAAAAAAATTTTAAAAATTCAAAATCAAAATTTTACTAAAGTTTTCAGAGATGGAAATCTAATATTAGTTGAAGCAAATGATCCAGTTTTTGCATCTAGCACAATAGGTTTACTTTTTGGTATAAAAGAAATAGTAATTGCAAAACAAATCAAAAATGATTTTAAAACTATTGTTAGTGAGATAACCAAGGTTGGTTCTAGTCTTTTATTAAAAGGAGAAAAATTCTACGTTAGTGTAAATGGAAATCCACATGGATATATGACGAAGGATGTTGAATTGTCTGCAACATCATCATTGATTGAAAAAAATAAGAGAATTAATGCAAAGCCTGGAACAAAAGAAAAACATGACAAGCTTCTAATGGCATATATCACCAAATCTAATGCCTACGTCAGCATATTCAATGATAAAGGGCTTGGTGGAACAGTAAATAATTCACAGAATGAAAAAATAATTTGTGGAATTTCTGACGAATTTTCAGGAATTACATGTCTGGAAACAATCAAACAGGGTTTTGATGTTAAAATTGTTGTCTTTTACAAAGATGATTCAGAACTTATGAATATTGTAAAAATACTGCATAAGATTTTACCTAGAACACTACAGCTAACTTCACAAATAGCGTTCTATAAACTAGATTCTGGTAAAAATTTGAATACAAAAAATTTTATTTTTACCAAAATTCTTTCAAAAATTGCACTTGAAGAAAAAATTTCATATGTCTCTTTGCCTATATCGCCTTTGATTTTTTCTTCAACAGTGATTAAAAAATTAAAAACATATGTTTTTGAAGCTGGGTTGACACCAATCATTCCCCTCTCTGGAATTGATTCTGGAATATTTGATAATGCGAAGGAAATTGGTTTAGAAAAATATATCCCAAAAATTGAAAAATTCCTGCGAACTAAGATTAAAAATGAATATGATGCAAAAATTCTAAATAAAGATCTAGAAAAACTTCTACGCAGTAGAAAAATTGTATCTGTTAAGCTTGGTCCAAACATGATACATGAGATATTAGATTCGTTAGAATTAAAGCACTAAAATTTAAACTGGAAATTTAGTTTATAATCATGAAAAAAATAGGCGAGTTTATCTATCCATGGGGAAATGGGCATTATTCTAGAATGATGCGATTAAACGATGCATTAAANGAAATAATGGNTGATCAACTGGAAACGCATTTCTTTAGTAAGGATGAGATTATAGAAAAACTANTCAAAAAATTTCCTGATAAAAAAGAAAACATACATCAGGTTTTAATGCCTACACCAATTGATGGTAAGTTTGGTCCTAGTGTGAAACTGTCGATGTTCAATTTACTTATGCCGGTATCAGATAACCAACCATTGGTTACTCAAATCTCAAGCTATCTAAAAGAAGAACGAAAATTCTTTGATCAACTAAAATTTGATTTGGTGATAAACGATGGCGACATGGGTTCAAATGTTCTTGCACACAACAGAAACATACCAAGTGTGTTTGTTACGAATCAATTTAAACCAAAATTATGGAAATCAAGATTTTATTTTAAACCTGCACTAGCATTTATTGCAAAACAAATATCAAAAGCAACCAGAATAATTGTTGCTGATTCTCCTCCTCCATATACAATGTGTGAATATAATCTCAATTTTACGGATAATGTACAGGATAAAATAACATATGTTGGACATTTTTCAAAAAATAAGAAAATTGCAAGAACGGATCATACAGACCTAGAATTATTAATTCAAGACTCAGATTTTGGTTACTGGATGAGAACAGGTAACAAATCAACTAATGAAGGAACTGGAGAAAGATTTGAGGAAGCGTTTCATCATGAAAGGATGGTGGGTGAGAAGCGTTTAGTTTCTCATGCAAAAGACAATCCAGAAATTGATAGAGTCTTGGATAAGGATGGGNATAGATATTCAATTTCAGAGGCTTTAGAGAAGAAAATTGACTGGNTACAAATCGATAAGGGTTTTCTGTCAGAACAAGAAAAAGAATTCGTATTAGATTCGTGTAAATATGCAGTCATTAATGGCTCACATACTGTAATGGGAGAGATTTTAGGAAACCATGCAAAGCCGATCATTGGAATTCCAATATATGATGAACATACCAACCAAATAAAGTGGGTTCAAGAAAAAAAATTAGGATTATCTGCTCAAAATAGGGATCAAATTGTATTGGCAATTAATCAATTAAGAAATGATTATGATGGTTTTCAAGATTCGGTTAAGACATTTTCAAAGAATTTTAATGGAAATGGCGCGGAAAATACAGCCAAAATTGTATCAGAAATTTTACAAGGCGTAAAATAATTATTTTGCAAGAATTAATGATTTCTTAGCTGGTGTGCGGTATCTCGATGGGCGAGCTGACCGAAAGGGATGAGGATATAATCCGCACATCAGTGAGTTTTAGATCTAAATATAATGAGGCAACACTCTTATGGAAAAACAAGAGGTCATCAATATTGGTAAATTGCCCCGAATGTGTTAGTAGAGAAATAGAAAAGAAGAAGAAGGAGTTGGAGGCGGAATTTAATGCAGCAGAAGAAGAGGGCAGGGAATTTAGAGTACCTGCATATAGAGAAATGGAAGACGAAATTGACTTTGAAGGATTAGGATTGATAATGAAACTAGATCCATCAACTAAGCACTTTATTTGTAAAAAATGTGGTCTATATGCTACAAGAGAACAAGTTAGTGACATAAGATACAAACTCTCACGAAAGGAAGCAACTCGTGCTGATAAACAATATGACTATCTTGATTGGTGGCAAAAAAGTAAAAAAGAAAAAGAAGCACAATAATTGCTGAAAAAAATGGCTAAAAAAGAAGATAAAATTCCAGAAGATATTGATAGTGAATTAAAGGCGCCAAAATTTGGAAAGGCAAACACGCATACTACCACGGGATATTTTTTAGATGTAAATGAAAGTGACAAAAAAGTTGACCTTCAACTCTATGAACCAATATCAGGCACGACAATTTTAGAAGGACTAGAAATTTCCAAGAAAGTAAATCTAAATGATATAGAAAAAGGTGTTATGTGCGAGTTCCAGTTAGATGAATTAAAGGCACCATTAAGCAAGAAAACTGTAGAATATCTAAAAGAGCAAGGAATAACACTAGATACAATTGTTCAGTTTGAACTAAAAGAATTCAAAATTATAGATGAAAATAACTAATTTGGATTATTTCTTTTTGTCAGCTGTTTTCTAAATATATTACCTATTATTGGATTAACAAAAAATGGAAATGTCTGCTTAAACCAAATTCCTGCTCTAGCTGCTGAAGGAACAACTAATTCAAGTCTGGAAGAGTTGGATGCTTTGATAATAGTTTTAGCTACGGTTTCTGAACTTAAAGAAATGCCAGTTGAGAACTTTGAGAAGTTTTCAAATGAAGGATGATCAAACAATGGTGTTCTAACCATTATTGGGCTAACAACAGTTAATCCTACACCTGTTCCATCAAGTTCGTGGAAAAGACCCTCTGAAAAACCTAACATTGCATATTTACTTGCACAATATGATGCAATTCCTGGTACACCAAAACTAGCACCAACAGATGCTACATTTACAATGTGTCCAGAATGTTGTTCTAACATTTGTGGTAATATTGCCTTTGTACAATAGATCATACCAAAATAATTTGTCTCCATCTGAGCTACAATTTCTTCAGTTGATAATTCATTAACCTTACCATATATTACAAAACCAGCATTATTAACAAGAACATCTACTCTTCCAAATTCATCAAGAACTTTTTTACTCATCTGATTAACTTGCTCTTTGTCAGAGACATCACATTGACAAATGAGAGATGTTCCAGGAAAATTTGATAGTTTCTTTTTAACTTCTAATAATTTTTCTTTTCTTCTTGCAACAAGTACAACATTAGCACCTTTTTTTGCAAATTTTATAGCTGTTGCTTCACCAATTCCGCTAGATGCGCCTGTAATAATGACTACTTTGTTCTTGAAATCCATGTTTTAAACCATATAATGAAAAATAAAGTGGTTTCTATGTTGTGGCTGGTTTGGTATATTTACCCAATGCAAGTTTAACTAAAAGTATCCATGTGACTGCAATTGGAATGTAGTATGTTGCAATTCTCCAACCAATTACAGCATTCCATTCAAGACCTGTGTCTGGCATAACAAAATTAAACGGATCTAAATTATTTAGATATGCAATAATTCCAAACTCTGCTAACCCTGACCCACCAACAGTTATTGGAAGATTTCCAATTGCATTAGCGCCCATTACTGCTAATACAGATTCAAAAAATTCAACAGAATAACCAATACCAACTGCAATAACTAGAAATGAAATTCCATAAAACAACCAAGAAACTAGTGAGGTAATAAAACCAACAACAAAAACCTTTTGTGATTTTTTAGAATGAATGTTTTCTCTACTCATAGTACATACTTCTTCAATGTATTTGTTGGTTTGTTTGACATATTTGATACCACGTTCTTTTCCAAATTTACTTATCAAACTAGCAATACCTTTTGGTAGTTGGAAAGTATGTTTTGACGATGCAAAGAAAAGAACAACCCATAATGTTGTAACAGTTACACTTGTTCCTAATACTATAGCTGCAACAAGATATGCACCATTAAGTAATGCAAAAATTCCAGCAATTATTGATAAAACCCCACCTGCGAGAACTTCGGTTACTATATCAAGTAACGCAACCCATGATGCTCTCGAAGTTGAAATGCCCTTTTTCACCATATAGTATATCACAGCAAATTCAGCACCAACAAACATTGGTGTTGTAAATTTGATAAACTCACTTCCAACTCTCATTGCTGTAAGTCTTTTGATAGAATCAAATGGGCCAAGAAATGTTCTTGCTATGTAAGCTAGCTTAATACCCTGTAATCCAAGTTTTACCATTATTGCAAGAACTGCTAGAATGAATGGAACTACACCAATGGCTAGTACATCATCAAGTTTTATGTCGAATTGAATAATAATTATGATAATTGGAATCAGAGTTGCTGGAATTACGGCAATTCGCCAGTTCATGCCAACTTTCTAGAGGATTCAAATATAAGCTAATAAAAAAAATATTTTGTCGAAAGATTGAAAGTTATTTTTTTAACAGGCACAGCGGGTTCAGGAAAATCTCTACTGACATCTAAAATTAAGGAATATTATGCAAAAAATTCGTCATTTCCAGCAACTCTAAATCTAGATCCTGGTGTAGAAAAATTGCCATATTCGCCTGATATTGATGTACGAAATTATGTAGATGTCACTTCTCTAATGCAGCAATATGAGTTGGGTTCTAACGGCTCATTAATTATGGCAAATGACCTTGTTGCAACAAAGATTGATCAGATTCAAACAGAGATTGATAATGTAAATCCGGATTACTTGTTAGTTGATACTCCAGGACAAATTGAATTGTTTGCATATCGTCAGAGTGGACCATTTTTTGTTAATAACATTAGTGCAGATGAAAAAGTTAATCTGTTCTTATATGATGGTACATTAGTTTCATCACCAAGTAACTTTGTCTCTCTAACTTTACTTTCTACTTCTATTCGATTACGACTAGGGCTACCAACACTGAATGTACTGACAAAAACAGATTTGATACAAGAAAAACTTGATGAAATACTTGAGTGGACATCTGACGACTATAATTTGGAAGATAAGATTTCAAAAGAAGTAGATGGAGAAACCCTGCCATTAATTTCAGACATGCTTCGTACTTTGACTAATAATGGATTTTTTGAAGATTTGATACCAATTTCAAATGCTACTGGTGAAGGAATGGTTAATCTAGAAAGTGCATTGAGCAGAACTATTAACTTGGGCGAAGAGGTAGAAGACTAATGGCAAAATCAGTAACAGTTCGTGCGCCGTGCTCTACAGCAAATTTAGGTCCAGGGTTTGATGTGTTTGGTTTGGCACTAGATGCATTTTATGACGAAGTAACTGTAACTAAAAAAGGAAAAGGAATTACAATTGTTAGCTCAGATGACATTCCACTAGAACCAGAACAAAACACCGCAGGACTAGTTGCACAAGCAATGAAAAAAAAGGAAAAACTAACTGGAGGAATTGAAATTAAAATTCAAAAGAATGTTCCACCTGGATTTGGAATGGGAAGTAGTGCAGCATCAGCAGCTGCATGTGCAATTGGTATTAACAAACTGTATAACCTAAAATTAAACCAAAATCAGCTTGTTTCGTACGCAGGAATTGGTGAAAAAGCAAGTGCTGGTTCAATACATTATGATAATGTTGCAGCATCAGTTGTAGGTGGATTTGTGATCGTAAATTCGAACCCATTAAGTGTAGTTAGAATTGAAGCCCCAAATGATCTAATTCTTTGTGTTGCAGTTCCAGAAGTAAAAGTTCCAAAGAAAAAGACAAAAGTTTCAAGGAGTGTAATTCCAAAAACTGTAAAATTATCTGATTCAATTACTAATCTAGCTAATGCCGCAAATATTATTGCTGGATTTATAAATAAAGATTCCAGCCTTATAGGAAAATCTGTTGAGGATGTAATTATTGAGCCTGCAAGAAAACACATGATTCCTGGATTTAACAATGTAAAAAATAATGCATTAAGAGCTGGAGCGTTTGGTGTGACGATTAGTGGTGCAGGACCATCTGTGATTGCATTTGCAAGTAAGAAGCAGAATTTAACAAAAATTGGTGCTTCAATGAAAATAGGATTCAAATCTGCAAAAAAAAATTCTAAAATTATTATTTGTAAACCAAGTAAAGGTCCTAAAATAGTTAAAATAGTAAAATGAAAAAAGCAGTAATCATTCTAAGTGGAGGTTTAGATTCAGCGTGCATGATGTCATATCTGAAAAAAGGTTACCAATTGTATGGAGTTACATTTGCATATGGTCAAAGAGCGTCTCAGGAGATAAAGGCAGCAAAACGCATAGCAAAATTACTAAAATTAAAAGAACACAAGATTCTTGATATTGGATTTATGAAGAACTTATACGGTGAGAGCAATGTTTTGACCAGTACAAAGAAAAAGATGCCCAGTACGTTTGAATATTCTATTGTAGTTCCAATACGAAATGCTGTATTTCTGTCGATAGCAACTGCGTGGGCATTTACTCTTAATGCAGAACTAGTTGCATATGGCGCACAAAAAGGAGACATGAAATATCCTGATTGTAGGCCAGAGTTTTCAAGAAAGCTTGCTGCTGCATTAAACCAAGGAGAAATTGATGGAATTAAAAAGAAAATCAGGCACAGAATTAAGATTTGGTCTCCATATTCAGAAGGAATTTCAAAAAGTGAACTAATTAAAACTGGTTACAAAGTTTTAGGAAATGAAATTTTCAAAACGTGGAGTTGTTATCTTAATCAGAAAACACAATGTGGAAAATGTGAATCATGTAATAACAGAAAGAAAGCTTTTCTGAAAACGAAAATTACTGATAAAACAAAATATGGAAACTAAAGAATTGGTTTCTTAAAAACAAAGTTCCGAATCAGTAAGTACCACGCAATAAACACCCCTCCTACAATTGACCAAAATATCCAATTTAGCATGGTTTGATCCATTGATTTTTCTTCTTCAACNGAACAGTTAGTCTCCTGTGATTCTTGTTCACAGTCCCAACCATATGAATACACATAATCTTCAAAGAGTGGTGATGTTTGCCATGCAATGACTAAAGCAACTACAATGACTAGGGCAAATTCAATTAGAAACCAGCTAAATTTTGGCCAGGATTCTTTTGGAATGTGGACATTGTCATGTGAAGTCATTAAGATATCTCCAAATTGTTGATTATTTATTTTTGATGGTGAGCACTCTAAACTGGGTCTAGGGGACGGTTTTGAATAACTCTGACAATTTCTTCTTTTTGATTCTGATTTTCGTATATGCCTCTAAATGCAGAAGATGAAACTTTTGCATCGTTTTTGACACCTCGCATTTTCATACATAGATGTTCAGCTTCTGCCATAACGGCAACCCCTTTCACACCGTGTGAGTGCAATTCATCAGCGATATTTTTTGTTAATCGTTCTTGAATTTGTAATCGTTTTGAATATTTTTCTACTAGTCTTACTAGTTTGGAAATTCCAAATACTCTTCCGTTTGGTGCATATGCGATTTGGATTTTTCCGAAAAATGGTAACATGTGATGTTCACACATGGAATAGAATTGTATGTCCTTTGCAACTACAACTTCAGAGTCCTCTGAAAATTGCACAGATAATTCTGAATTGGAATCATAGCCTTCAAAAATTTCTTTATACGCCTTGGCAATTCTTGCTGGAGTATCTCTAAGACCCTCTCTGGTGGGATCTTCGCCAATTTCGATAATTAACTCTCTAACCAGCTTTTCGACTCTATTCTTATCCATGACTGTTTTGGTCTTGAAAGATGCTATAAAGTATGTGAAAAATCTATGCCTAGATTTTTGCAAAAACGTGTTCTATGAAATCAGAACTTCTTTTCTGTAGAAAATACCAGATATGAAAAATACAACACCGAGAATTCCGATTAAAGCCCCAATGAATTCAACTGTAGAACCTAATTCAGCTTCTGCAGGTGCCCATAACAATGCAATTAGACCTCCAACAACCATCATTGGGATTCCAACGCCAAAACTGATTGCCTTTGATGCCATGTATGAACCGATGTTAAAATCTATATGAAGTTTGTCATGACGGTTTTCTTGTTTATCTTTTGATTCAATCTTTTTCTCTGTTCAAGTTTTTATTTGAGGTTAATTACTTGAAATCGTGACAGGATTATTTGACCAATTCAAAGATGAAGAGTCTGGAAGTGGTGGGGAAATGGTGGAGGAAAGACCACCTGAAGCTGAACAGGACAATGAATCAGTGATTCAAGAGACAGAATATCAATCTAGTTCAGAAGAAACAGGCGAACAGACAGAATTTTCTACGGCTGAATCGAGTGAAAACATCGGAATTTCGTCTTTGATGAATAAACGGGCGAAATTGGAGGAAGCGGTAGATTATGTTGGAGGATTAATCTCGCAGTTAAAGGAGAAAAGAACCTCACTTGAAAAAGAAATTGAGGACGAATCTGTGGACATAAAAAATCTTAAAGAAAAACTGATTAAAGTTAGTGACTATATCAGTGAGGAAACACAGGGAATTCAACAATTATCAGAAAAAAGACTCTCTGTTGAGAAAGAGGCTGATGACGTTGGTCATTTGATTGTAAGTTTGAAGGAGAAGTTAACTGGTATTGATAGAATTATTGAAGATGAAGGTAGTAGAATAAAGAATTTTAGAGAATCACGAGATAAAACCAGTAGTATTTAGAAAAAATCTACATAAATTTTGATTCAGTTGATGATGATGGTATGTTCATTTGATCCATCATAGGCATATCAGGGAATTTATCTCCAGTTTGTGATTCTGCAACTGCTGCTGCTTCAGAGAGAATTTTATCCGAGTCTGAGTTTGTAGACTCTTCTACACCAAAGGTGTTATCACTGCTGCTAAATGTTTCATTCATCAATCCGCCCAACATTTCTGTCATTCTTCCAATCTCTTGATCTGCTCCTGGCATGAATTTGACAAGAGAGCCTTTGAGACCGTTCATGAGGCCGATTGTTGGCATTAATGTTACGACCGTGTCACCTAGGTCGTGGAATGTGGTTAATCTTAATTCAATTCTTTCTAATCCCATTTTTGCATTGCTTAAAATTCTGTGAACCTTTCTAACTTCGACTAATTCATTTGATAAAACTTTACTGGAATAAGTGTCATGTTGCTGTGTTGCAGTAACTATTTTTTGAAAAATTTCTTGGTCTCGTTGTTTTAGTTTCGAAACCATTCCGTCCATTTTGGATATTTGTGCCTGAAGGCGCTTAACTGCAGCCTCTACGCGTGGCTTTAATGCTCCTTTTGGTTTTAAGGTATCAGTGATTCTTTCTGCAAATCCCTGCTTTTGTGGTTTTGACCACTTATCTTGGAAATTACCCATGAACGTGCTTTAAGAATTAATTATTAATTTCAGGTGTGAATAATGGTTAACAGTTCATTAAATTTACATGACTATTTTCACAATTCACGAATGAATTTTCTTAAATTATTAGCAAACATACTAAAATTGTGAAAAAATCAAGTCTGGCAATAGTCGGTCTAGCTGCTGTTGTGATTGCTATAGTCGTGCTTGGTTCGCCAAAAGATAACACCCAAGATTCTGATTATGTATACCATGTCAACTTGTCAGAATCAAAATATGGAGAAAGCGGTATCTATGAGGAATTATTTGAAATTGGTGATCAAAGTTGCCAGAGGTTCTGCGACTACAAGTTCAGGTTTGTGCCAAATGGTGACAGCCCACAAACATTAAGCATTTCAATATACGGCGATAACATTTCATTTTTGGAAAATTTTGAGCTTGTTGGAACATCAGTTGAAACTGACATCTCACAATACTACACATGGGATTACGATGGGCAAAAAAGCTTTCAAGTTTCAGGTTTAGAAAATGTGAAGATTACCATAGACCCGCATGAAAACACCAAAGGAACAGTTTCCGTATACATTAATCAAGAATAAAGTGGGCGTGACCCCTTGGCAAAACAATGAGAGATTTCCTCTCCTGCCGACGCTGTTGCGTTTTGACTCGATTCTGTTTTGCGGAATCACGCTGCGCTAGTCGATGTTAATATCGTTACGCATTAACTCCCAATGCGTCTTTAAAGTATTTAAATAAAGAACATAATTTTTTGGAAAGGCACTAGAAATAGGCTAAAAGTTGTAAAAAAAGCAATTCGTTTGATAATAATACTACCTAATATCATGAAGCTTATGACAACTAATGATAGAAAACTGGCGGAACGGTTTTCACTGTTTGTTAAGCAAACTTTCAAGTATTATCTTGTTGGAGCGTCTGGAGTTGGCGTAGGTTTAGGGCTCCTGTATTTTTTGACTGATTTTGTTGGACTTTGGTATGTGGTATCTCAGAGTATAGCAATCGGTGTTGCAATGACGTCAAATTTTATTTTGCACAAATATTGGACATATAGAAAAGAAAGTACTGGTGGAAATACTCTTGAAAAATATGTCAAGTATATCATAATTTGTCTGATTGGAACAGGAATGCAACTTGGCATAACATATGGTCTGGTTGAAAATCTGTCTGTTTATTATATTCATGCTGCTATGATTGCAATTGCTATTGCCGGTTCCTTCAATTATTTTGCAAATAGAAAATGGACGTTTGGAATTAAATTCTAGGACAAATGACGATATAAGATGAACCCGAAAACAAAACGAAAAATTGAGATTATCGGTCTTTTATCAGGAATCTGGTTCATAATTTCGCTTCCGCTGCCTTGGCTAATCACAACACCAGATGTAGCCTACACACAGCTAGTAGTGATTTTGCAGATGACTGCATTGGTATCAATCCCATTTATTGCCCTAGCAGTAGCCTGGACATTAAAGCCGGAATTAACAACGAATTCATAAAATGGCAGAACCACCAGTTTCTTCAAAAATACCAGATTTAGAGACTATCATTGATGCTGTAACTAACGCTGGAGAGAAAATTTTGGAAATTTACAGGGACGATTTTCAAGTAGGGAAAAAAGATGATAATTCCCCAATAACACAAGCTGATTTGGAAAGCAATAAGATAATCAAAGAGTCTCTTTTGCGAACTAAAATTCCAATTTTATCAGAAGAAGATACGGATGATAAATCCAGAGTAGACAGTGATAAGATCTGGATTGTTGATCCATTGGATGGGACACAGGATTTTGTAAACAAGACTGGTGAGTTTACTGTAATGGTTGGGTTGATAGAAAACCACGTACCTGTAATGGGATTGGTTTACTGGCCAACAGAAAAAAAATTGTATTTTGCAGAAAAGGATCTTGGTGCTTTTTGCCATAATTCTGAAAGATGGACGGAAATTTCAGTAAGAAAAATTGAGGGTTTTGAGAAATCCCTTGCATTAGTAAGTAGACATCATTTATCTGACAAAGAAAAGAAAATGTTAGATCACTTGAAAATCAAAAACACTGCAAGCATTGGAAGTTGTCTGAAAGTCATGGAGATCGCGTCTGGTAATGCAGATATCTACTTGACTAGTACCAACAAAATGAAACAATGGGATACAGCCGCATCACATTGTATAATTTCAGAGGCTGGTGGAAAGATGACTGACATTTCTGGAAATGACCTGGTTTACAATACCGAATCGGTAAATCATGAAAATGGTCTGTTGGTTACAAATGGATTAATTCATCAAGAAACAGTTTCTAGAATTTCTAAGTTAGAGTAAATTTTTTGATTTCAAAAAGTCCAAGACTTGTTGTGCACTTTCATCTAGTGTTTTTGTGTCAGTGTCTAGTACAAGATCAGCGCTGTCTGGTGCCTCATATGGGTCGTCTATGCCTGTAAATCCCTTGATTTCTCCAGAACGGGCCTTTGCATACATTCCTTTTACATCACGTTCCTCACATTTTGCCAATGAAGCATTAACATAAACTTCAAAGAATTTTGTATCGTCACCGATTATTTCTTTTGCGTTTGCACGATTCTCTTTGTATGGGCTGATTAGAGACACTCCCATTGGAACTTGGTGTTTTAGAAGTAATTTTGCTAAATGAGCAACTCTTCTGTTGTGTTCGTCTCTTGCTGCCTTTGAGAAGTCTTTTGGTGAAAACCATTCTCTGAGCTCATCACCGTCTAGGATGGCTAGGTTTGGAATGGTTTCAGCTAGTTTTCTAACTATGGTAGTCTTGCCAGAACAAGGTAATCCTGTCATCCACAAACAAAATGAACTCATGATAATGAACTAAAATTTACGGTTAATATTTGTACCAGTTCTGATCTTCTAGATAATCGATCAGTTTGACCATGTCTGAAAGCTTCTCAACAATGGCAATTACTGACTGAAACTGCTGATACATTTCATCTTCTTCTTCTTTTGAGAGAATCTGCTCTTCAGCCTTTGTGAAAAATTCTTCTTCTTTTGATAGATGATCTTGTAGGTAGATTGAGTATGTTTTGAGAAATCTGGCAACTGGTTCACGCTTATCCTCTCCATTTTTCCATGCAGAGAGATTTGTAGAAAGCATTCTTGCAATATTTCGAGAAAATTCGTGCTCGATTAGTAGGGCTCTAATCTCTTCTTTTAGTGAGTCATATGCTGCAACACATGGAAAATAGGAATCTTCCTCACGAGAATAGTGGATAGAATCTAAAAATTCTGAAATAAGAAATGTAATTTTTTCGATGTCAGATAATGGAACGTCTTTTCCATCATAGAGAGATTGGTAACATTTTATGACAATTTTTTCAACTCGTTTGATCTCCTGATGATCTTTTCTGAGGGTTTCAGTTGCGCTCATTGTTTGACACTCGTTGAATCAACCTCGTTTGACACATTCTTAAATTAACATGGTGTTGGCATACTTTAGCATGAATTGGATCTTTTTGGGAATTTTTGAGGACATTCAAGCATTTTTTGATAAGGTAATTTGGTCCAATTTTAACACTGATGAGGTTAGTGGCTCAAATGCAAAAGAGCTCGTAAGCTCGTTTTTTGAGCACAATCCTATTGAAGCAGTAGATAGCGGGCAGATTAGTAGTGATTTTCTGTCTCAGGGAATTGTAAATGTTCAAAATGTTGTTGCAGAATTTTCTGGTGGAACTGGCTCGTTAATCGCGTCAGCTCCAATACTTTTGTTGGCAGCTAGTGTTGTAATTATTTTAGGAGTTTTAGGTGAAGCGTTTTTCAAGAAAACTGGAATTCCAGACATTGCTTTTTTGATGGTGCTGGGTGTTGTTATTGGACCTGTATTTGGAATAATTCAGCCAGAAGCTGTAATTGAAATTGTTCCGTATTTTGCAGCACTTGCATTAATCATTATCATGTTTGATGGTGGATACAACCTGCATATNGGTAATGTATTGAAAACTGCGCACTTTGCAATTGTACTTGTAATTCTGGGTTTTGCAGTATCAGTTGGAATTGTTGCGGCTTTTGGTCATTATGGTTTAGGATGGGAATGGATGGACAGCATTCTGCTTGGTGCAATTGTGGGTGGTAGCAGCTCCATCATTGTCTTTGGTCTAGTTAGAAAGCTTAGAATTTCTGACGAAGCAAAATCTATGCTGAGCTTTGAGTCTGCATTAACGGATATTTTTGCAACAATTATTGCGTTCATTTTGTTTGAGGCTATTCTTAGCGGTCAGTTTAATCTTGATCTTTTAGGTCAAACCATAGGAAGAGCAGTTGCGGTTGGTCTGATACTAGGTTTTGGTGTAGGTATACCTTGGATGTTTTTTATTTCAAAGCTTACAAATGCTCAACACAATTACATGTTAACACTAGGAGTTTTGTTTTTACTATTCTTCCTTGCAAATTCGTTTGGAGAATCAGGCGCTCTAACTGCGCTAGTGTTTGGTTTGATGCTTGGAAATAAGAAGTACTTGGTAAAAAAATTAAAAATAAAATTACCCGATAATACCATAGACAATTCTTTACACCGTCAAGTCACGTTCATTGTTAGGGCATTTTTCTTCGTATTCGTAGGATTGCTGGCTAGTTTTGGCCAGATAGAATATGTGATTTTTGGTATTTTGGCGGCAGTTGCAATCTATGTTGGAAGAGTGGTAATCACACACACTGCCCTAGTCAAGGGCTTCTCAAAATTGGATAAAAAGGTCACATCAGTCATGATACCGAGAGGATTGGCTGCAGCTGTATTGGCTACAATTCCACTAACCATGGGTTTGCAAAATGGAGAAGCTTATCCACAAATCATATTTTTCATAATTTTAACTTCAGTAATAATCACAACTATTGGTTTAGGTGGAGCAAAGAAAATACCACCGCCTGAAGGTGAAGGTGGATTTGTTACTTCAAAAAAAGAAGATGGAACTTAGATTTCAATTGAGTCTTTAAGACCCTTGTATCTATTTCGAATTGTTACTTCAGTTACATTTGCAGCTTCTGCAATATCACGCTGAGTTTTATCCTCACCGTTTTTTACACATGAAAGATACAGTGCTGCAGCTGCTAATCCCATTGGGTCTTTACCAGCTGATGCTTCGTTCGCTTGTGCAATCTTTAGTACTTTAATTGCAAATCTTTTTGTTTTTTCTTGAATGCCAATCTTACTTGCAATTCTTGCAATACATTGAACTGAATCGGTTACTGGCATTTTAAGATCTAGTTCTTTTACTAACAATCTATAACATCTTGCTATGTCTTTTCTTTTGATATTAGCTGCAATTTCAACATCTTTTAGGTTTCTTGGTGTTTCAGTATCACGACATGCTGCATACAATGCAGATGCCATTAATGCAGAAATTGATCTTCCTCTGACAAGACCCTTATCTAATGCCTTTCGATAAATATATGCAGCCTTTTCCACTACAGAATCAGAAATTGCTAGTTTGTCTTTTAATCTGTTTAGTTCACTAAATGCTTGTCTAAAGTTTCTATCAACTGGTTCATGAACTTGGCTTCTACTGTCCCATGTTCTTAATCTTTCAATTGTATTTTTCATAGAAGCAGTAAGTGGTTTACCTGATGCATCCTTGTTAACTGGATTGATAATGGTTGCAAGACCCATATCATGCATGGTCAACGAAGTGGGAGCTCCTGCTCTAGCTCTATCTCCGTGTTCGTCTTGTGTAAATGATCTCCATTCAGGTCCTGATTCTTGAATTTTTTCGGACATTACAAAACCACATTTGGAGCAAAACATTTCGCCAGATTCGTTGTCTGTAACCATTTTGCCTTTGGCGCAACGTGGACAGTTATCTTTAGCGTTTTTTTGATTAACCATAACAGAGTCCTTTTGCGGAATTAGTATAAATTCCTAATTGTTTATTAATGAGATCTAAAAGTCTTGAGGAAAATGGGTGCTAAATCCATTAATTATCACGACTATAAGGGATGTTATGAGGCTGAAATCATACTTTTTTACACTACTTCTTTTGGCAATTTTCCCTATATTGGGCATCACAGATTCGTCAGGCCATGGACTAGGTACGGAGACAATGCCGCCAGTTATGATTGGTGGAAAAAGTGCAACATTAGAGGTTGGTTCATCAACAGGATTCGAAACAGGAATTCAGCAGATTACAATAACATTGACTGAAACCCAAACGGGAATTCCGATTGAAAACACATCATATGAAGTAGAGCTTGTCAAAGGAGAAAAATCTCTTTTTGTAAATAGTTTCGATAGAGATGATGGAATTCTAGTGATGAATTTAGTTCCATCTGAAAATTCTGCGGTTGAGATCATAAATCAAGAGACTTTTGCATCGTTTTTTGGTTTAGCTAGTGACCAGTTCAACGTACAAGGAAAAATATTTGAAAACGGCGGGTTGTACAAACTTAATATCCAAGTTTTGGCAATCGAATCACTTCCTATAACAGAAAAAGTAGAATATAACTTGGGAATATCAATTCCGGAAACAACTTACTATGAAATTAATGATAAAGAGTTTGGAAAGCAAGAAATCGGAATAAAAACATACTACGACCAAATAACGAAATTTGACTATTTATTAGATGAAAAAGAAATCATGTTTAGTTTTCCATTCGAGTGGACTGAAGAATCAATCATCCAATCATATGTTGTTCATGAAGAAATTCTTGTACCAAGAACTTTTGGTGCTCTGCTAGTTTCAGAATTTTCTGCAACACTTAATGGAATTACTCTCCCTGAAAGTGCAATAAATATTGATGATTTTAATGCTGATGAGAGAATAATTCATCTTGTTGTAAGTCAGGTAGAGTTACAAGAAATGTTTGAAAATAATAATTTTGACATTGATGAAATTTATTTGGTTGTAAAACCTAGTAGGTCAGATCTTCCTTTGACAGGAATTACTGAAAATGGACAGTTTAAAATTAATTTAAGTTGGGAACCTAAAAACATACAGGCCGGTTCAAAAATATTTTTTGAATATGAAATTTTAGATGTTTTTCTTAAAGACAGACCTATGAGCATTCCTTATGAATTAAAAATTTACCACGAAGGTAATGAAATTCTTAGCGTATTGGATGTAAGCTCTGGGGTCAAATCTGAGCCTGAAATGTTGGAATTTTTCATACCATCCGACATTTCTGGTGTTATAGAATTACAGTTTGAGAAATTAGATGGTAGTGATTATGCTAAACTGACTTTTCCAATTGCGGTACACACTAGTTCGTCGATGATCCCTGAATGGGTGAAGAACACTGCGGGGTGGTGGGCTGACAATGAAATTCCAGATTCAGCTTTTGTAAATGCAATTCAGTATCTGATTAAAGAAGGAATTATGGTAATATCATAAACTACCAAACATCGTCCACTTCATCTAGTTCTTTGTAATCAACTGGCTTGTCTTTCTTAAACACCTTCAATCGTGAAATGTCTCGCTTAAAGAAGAGATCAAGATTCCAGTCTATCCAGATACGTAATTTTTTTTCCCAGCCACGAATTTTTGAAAGATAAAGATTTCTCCATAGTATGAATGCAAAAAATCCTGCAATATTTATTCCAAAAAAGGATGCGACTCCTGTTCGTTTTCCAATTAATGCACTTTGCCCCTTCCAAGTATATTCAAATGGAATCATTTGTTTCCCGTTTACAAGTAGTTTAAGATTCTTTGCTGCAAATTTTGCGTGAGCCTCAGCGATTTGTGCTGTCGGTGAATATTTTTTCATTGACAAAGAAGGATTAAAAATTGCACAATCGCCAATCGCAAACACATTTGGAAACTGTGAAACTTGGAGAAATTCATTTACAATAATGCGTCCTTTTGTTGTTTTGAATAAGGATTCCTTAATCAAGTCGATTGGTGTGGTTCCTGCAGTCCAAATCAACGTGTTTGTTTGTATCGAGTTTAATTCTCCAAGCTTGTAATGTCCTTTCTTCTGTTCCGAACTTCCGATTAAAACTTTGTTTGATTCTGCCTGACTTTTGAGCGTAACCTCTTGACCATTAAATGATGTAACACCTGCGTCTAGTATTACCTCCACTCCTCTTTCTACAAGTTTGTCTTTTGCAAATTCAGCTAGTTTCTGTGGGAACCCAGCAAGAATTTCAGAACTTGATTCGATTAGTGTGACTTTGACATCTTTGTAGCTTATGCTCGGGTAGTATTCTGCAACCTCGTTGATAAAATCATTAATTTCTCCTGCAGTTTCTACTCCAGCAAAACCGCCGCCTACTATTACTAGTTGAAGAAACCTTTTTCTCATGATTGGATCAGTTTCATTTTCAGCCTGTTCTAACAAATCGATTATTCTGTTTCGTAGAAGAATTGCGTCGTTTATTGTACTCATTTTGTATGAATTCTCTTCCACGTCTTTCAAACCAAAAAAATTCGTTTGGCTTCCAAGTGCAACTACCAAAAAGTCGTAGTGTATTCGCATTCCACGATTTTCTGTAGTTCCAAATAATGTAACAATTTTTCCATGAGGATCTATATTTTTGATCTTTGCCTCATAGAATTTTGTTTTTTTGATTAGTGTTCTAATTGGAGTTACAATATGTCGTGTTTCAATCGTTCCAGATGCGACCTGGGGTAACATGGGAGTAAAAAGTAAAAAATTATCCTCACTGACCAATGTAATTTCGATGTTAGGATTATTTTTAAAATACGATTCTAGTTTTAGTGTGCACTCCACTCCAGCAAAACCGCCGCCTAGAATTAAAATTCTTTTCTTGTCTCTATTTTGCATGTTTTATTAGAACAAACCGAATTAATAAAAGACGGTTGTTGGCTGATTATCTAATTCTCTTTTTGAGTGCAATTATAACAACTGCTGGTGCTACAAAGTACATTCCAATGTTTAGCATTAT
>JAKUOP010000020.1 GCA_022450565.1 Candidatus Nitrosopelagicus sp.
GAATCAAGCATTTCAATAGTTGTCAAAAAACCAGATCTTGATAAGGCTGTAAATATACTTGAGATGAGTCTGTTAGGGAAAACTGTAAAAAAAATAAACACCACCCCCAGTGTTTCGATTATAGCAGTCATCGGCTCTGGTATGAGTGGAACCGTGGGCGTAGCATCAAAAGTGTTTTCTGCCGTAGAGAAAAGAAATGTTAACGTAATAATGATAGCTCAAGGTTCTTCAGAGCTAAATTTGGCATTTGTGGTAAAGGATAATGACTGCAAATCTGTCATACAAGCACTCCATGAGGAGTTTGATCTAGCAAATATCAATTAACCAAGATAAGGGATAAATTATTCATTTCTTGTTGTATAACATTGCCTGGAAAATTATACATTGTGGGAGTAGGACCTGGTCACCATGATCATATGACATTTCGTGCTAAACAAGTAATTGAAGAAAGTGACACAATTGTTGGTTATGAAACCTACGTGAATTTGGTTCAAGATTTGATTGACGGAAAAGATGTTTATCGTTATGCAATGACACAGGAAGTTGAACGCGCACATCAGTGTATAGATCTAGCTAAAGAAGGAAAAGTTGTATCACTTGTGTCAAGTGGAGATCCTGGAATTTATGGAATGGCTGGATTAATCTTTGAAGTGTTAGCTGAATCTGGATGGGATCCAAAAAGTGGGTTGCATGTTGAACTAGTTCCGGGCGTTTCTGCACTAAACTCTTGTGCAAGCATAATTGGTTCACCACTAATGACTGATTTTGCAGTTTGTAGTATGAGTGATTTACTAGTTCCATGGGAAATCATAGTAAAGCGTGTGGAAGCCGCTGCACAAGGTGATTTTGTAATAGTCATTTACAATCCATCAAGCAAAAAAAGAATTCATCAGCTCCAAGATACTCGAAAAATACTACTGAAATATAGAAAACCAGAGACACCAGTCGCAATAATCAAGGGTGCATACAGGAAATCCGAAACTGTAGTAATGACGGATTTGGAACACATGGAAAACTATGCAGACAAACTTGGAATGATAAGTACTGTGATAATTGGAAACTCGGCAACATATAATTTCAAAGATTTGATGATCAACCCACGTGGTTACAAATCAAAATATAATTTAGCTGAATCAGAAATCAAGAATTAATGACTAGTTTTAATTAATTCATACAA
This sequence comes from Candidatus Nitrosopelagicus sp., assembly GCA_022450565.1. Classification (GTDB taxonomy): domain Archaea; phylum Thermoproteota; class Nitrososphaeria; order Nitrososphaerales; family Nitrosopumilaceae; genus Nitrosopelagicus. Next base: position 1,178 of record JAKUOP010000020.1, read on the forward strand.
TTCATTACTTAACGTTATCTTGTCTCTAATAGGTCCAATAATTTTTACCATATATTCTCCAATTGTATTTTTAAGATCACCTGGATGCAGATTTTTTTGTCCAAAGTCAGTCTCTAATTCTTTATAGGAATTGTAAGTTACATTTCCTCCAAATTTTTCTGGTCTCTCAACAGATATTGAGTCATATTCATGAAAAACAATCTGTTTTGCAAATTCTAAGATTGGATTATTTTCGGTGAGACCTTCTTCACACCAACCTTTACCAATCTTCTTCCTAATTTCATCATCAGAGTTATGAATGAAAATTCCCGAATCTGGATTAGACTTGCTCATTTTTCCTGGTTCGACTGTATCGTCTTTTGGTTGTGTCAAGCCAGGTAATAGTGAATGATGAACTGCAATTGGAACCTTCCAATCCATTTTTGGAAATATTTCTCTAACCAACATGTGTATCTTTCTTTGATCCATTCCTGCATGAACAATATCTAAATCAAGAGAATGAATGTCAGCTGCTTGCATTGGCGGATACAATAATTTTGCAAGATCAATTTTCTCATCCTCCTCTTGCCTTCCCATAATATCTAGAGTTCTCATAGTTCTCTTTAGTGTCATATGTTTTGTGATACCAACTAGCTCCGACCAATATTCTTTTCTTGAATCATACAGCTCAGTACCCATTACGATGTTTACTCCCGGACATACTAATCGAAATGCATCCGCATAATATTTTGAAACTTTGGAAATTGTATCCAGATTACCACCCAGTTTATCGTTAATCAAAGTGTGCCAATCTGCCAAAAAAACAGTACAATCTATTCCAGCTTTGATAAAATCATTAATTTTGAATCCTGTACTGATCAGACTTCCAAGATGCAAAAATCCAGAAATTTCTAACCCAATGTAGTGTTTTGGTTTTGAATTTGTGTTTAGTAATTCAATTAGCTCTGCATCATCTTTTACTATCTCTTTGGTAGGCGGTCTTTTGATTAAATCAACTTTCTCAGTTACATCCAATTTGTTATGATTTTATTATGTAAACCTATAAAGTTTCAGAATAAACAATTGTATGACCTATGAGCTTTACATGATGGCAGCGGTAATAGCTGGAATAACCGCATTTCTTGTTGTCAGAAAGATTAAAGAAAATTAATCTTGTTCTAATTCATCTAAAGACTTTCTTGGCTTTGTGCTAAGATAAAATGCATGTGCACTGATTATGGTTCCTGTTAACCATATCTTTGTGGCAAATATCAAATTCCATGGCCTATCTGGATCAGGATAATAAATTGCCAGTTTGTCTATATCAGGAGTTGTTCCAGTGATAACCATTTGTGATGTTACCTCTGCGCCCAGAATGGTAAAACTCCAAAATAATTCATAAACACAAATTATTGTAAATCCTAATAACATCAATTGTAAGAGTGACATTCTATATGATTGCAAGCCGACAGTTTTTTTCCAGCCTATTCTTGAAACGCAATACCAACCAATTATACATGAAAAGAATAACCATGTTGAAAGATTTGCAAAATTCTCAAAAGGAATTTTTGTTTGAACTAAAACTTCACCCATGATGTAAAACCCTGTATTATTCCACTCTGTAATCATTGAATAGATACTGAAGGCAGTTATTGATGCCATCATTATACCACAAACGTAGAAAATATACAGAAAAATCTTATACTGTTTGTCTTTTTCTTGTAAATGTCTAATTCTCATTTCCAAATGCCTTCAAATTTTCTTATATTAATTATTATCTTGCAGTTTAGTAACCGTTTTTCTCTCTTTGCCTGTTAATCTCATTTTTTCTTTGATACTCTTTCAAAATATCTTCTGGTGATAAATTTAGTTCCAAGGAAGCCTGTATAACGAAATGCCAAATATCAATTAGTTCTTCTCTAGCTTCTTCTTCATTAAATGTGGTTGGTGTTTTCCACCATTTCCAGTTTGTTGTTCTTTGAAGTTCTACAGCTTCATGCATTATTGCAGTACATAATGCCGAGATTTTTCCTTCTATATCTGTTGGATACCTATCAAGGTTCATCATATCAGCTAGACCTTTTTGTAACGTAAATATTGATTCTAGCTTATCTTCCATATTTTTTTGTAAGATTTCTTATCTATAACTCTTAAAAAGTCACCATTTTTTCATATTGTTTTAGTCGCTTGGTGATATCTGATCGCTTTAATCTTGTTAATCCATTAATTCCGTATCTTTCTACTGCAAAGGAACCCATTACGTTTCCATATACTACCGATTTTTTTATCTCTGAGAAATTAGTTTTCTTTTTTGATGCAAGATAACCTATCATAGCACCTGCAAATGAGTCTCCTGCTCCAGTTGGGTCTAGGACTGATTTTAAAGAAAATCCTACAGATGAAAATATTACATCTTCATGAAAAAGCAATGAACCATGTTCACCTTTCTTAATTACAATATATTTTGGTCCCCAATCCATAATTTTTTTAGCACACGTGATAAGATTCTGTTCTTTTGTTAGAAGTCTGGCTTCTTCATCATTGATAACAACTGCATCAACAGACTTCATCATCTTGATTACAGAATTTTTCTTTGTCATGATCCAAAATTCTATTGTATCACACATTGAAAATCTTACATTATCGAATTCTTTGATTATTTTTGCATTTTGTTCAGGATCATTATTTGCAAGATAAACAAAATCTGATTTTTTGTATTCTTCCGGTACACTAGGCTTAAAATCTCCAAGCACATTAAGTTCAGTTTTTAGGGTTTTTCTAACGCTTAGAGTTTTGTCATATTTTCCATCATATCTGAAAGTTTTTCCATTTAAGACTGAAAGCCCTCTTAGATCTAGATGTGCTTTTAGGATATTATGATATTTTTTCGGAAAATCTTCTCCTACTACTGCAATCAAGCTTGGCTTTGTAAAGAAACTCGCTGAAATTGCTGCAAATGTTGCAGCACCACCCAAAACGTCTTTGAGAACTTTTTTTGGTGTCCTGATCGTATCTAGGGCAGTTGAACCAAACACAGTAAGCATGTTTTTTGAACAAATTTTACGTATAAATCCCTTCTTTAATTTTTGATTGCAGATATAGATTTGTGTAAAAGATTTGATGTATTTTTGAAGCTACTTAGAGCTAGCAAAATAAATCAACTAACCAAAAACAGTTGCTATGGCAAAGATTAGAGTAAAACAAGGTAATAATGAAATTGAAATTGATTCTAGAGATTTTTACGTTGATAATGATACTGCTGAAGAAGTAATTGAGACACTAAAAGAATTAATGAAGAATAAACCAGGTCATAATGTGATCAATTCACTAGAAGACGCAGAGTTTCATGAACCAGAATTTTCCCAGCCAGCAACAGTTACAGTGGATGATATCAAAAGTAAACTTCGCATTCTAGCAAAAAATTCATTTTTTGATCAACCAAGAACTGTTGGAGAGGCTGTTAGTCAGTTATCTGAATATGGTTGGAGTGCTAGTCCACTAGATGTTTCAGTTGCACTTACAAAAATGGCGTTTAACAAGGAAGTTTTGAAAAATACACAAGAGGACAGAAACTTTTACTTTTCAAAAGAAGCACTACTAACCAACTAAAATTCACAAAGCAAACATTTGAAAATATATGTATAGTTTGATGTGTATTATATTCTATGGATAAGAAACAGGAAATTCCCAAGGAAATTGATGACCATCTTAAATTATTTGGTAAAGAGCCCTGGGAAGTTGAATATGGAGAAAAGTGCCCCGTTTGTAACGTTAGAATTGACGAATACGGTTTTTGTTCCTGTGGTTCTGGTACTGACTAGGTTATCTAATTCTCTTTTTGAGTGCAATTACTACAACTGCTGGTGCAACAAAGTACATTCCAATGTTTAGCATTATGATTCCAATTCCATAGCCAAGCATTTCTTGCTCTGTGTCAATGTCAACATAGTTGAGTATGGTTAGTGATGTTAGTAATGGTGTAAGACCAACCTTTACTGCCTCTTTGAATACTGGATTCTCTCTTTCATAATCTGCTATTGCAGGAGAGAATGTGTAGTAGAATGTGTTGAATGCTGTCATGAATGATGTACCAGACTGTGTCTGTAGTACTGTGTTATCACGAATTTCCCTCAATAATTGTACCTGTGGTGCCATTTCAGAGCCATATGCTGCAGTTGCAATTAGACAACCACCACCTTCGGATGATTTTACATCAGGTATGCTCAGATTACTAATTAAAACAGTTCCAACAATATTTGATCTCAAGACTACCCCTATTGTTTCCACTTTTTCAATGATTTGTTTTTTCAACCTATCCTCCTCATCTGGCGTCACTCCAGATTCTGTGATGTATACCTTGAATGTTTCTACATCCAAGATTTCTCGTGGAATATTTACTACCATAAGCTGTTTCTCCTTAGCAGTATCAAACGAAATAGAATTTTCAGTACTCACAAAGTTAGAAATTTTATCATTTGTTTGTATTGTAACACCATGATCAAAAGAAGTTACTGAAAGTTTTGGATCATCATCAAAGAATTCTAATGTATAATTACAGCTTCCTTTACAAGCAAATCCCTCCTTAAAAGTAACATCTAATGCAGTTCCATCAAAGAAAACCAGATCTATGGTATCACCAAAATAGAATCCAGGATTTTCCTTACTTCTAAATTCCCACTTCCACAATCCATTGTTTAATTCTAGAACATTTTCAAGATCATATTCTACAGTCAAATCATCTTGAAATGCGGGATACTGACCAAACACCATATATTCAGACTCTTCGAAAACTTGTTCAGGATTATCAAATTCATATGGGCATGACAGGATGCAAAGTATGTCAAAATTAGAGCGAGTACCATCAATAAATTCTAGTTTAGCAGTACCATCAAACATAGTGATATCATGTATTACATGGGCATTTCCATCAGTTCCAACCTGAATCTTAATTTTCTGCTTTACTTTTTCGTCGTATGGTATCTCTGCAAATACAAAGGGCATAATTGAAATAATTACAATAAGAAATAAAATTCCAAATATGCTCTTCATTGTTATTCTGAAATTGTAACTTTGACCATCTTTGCTTCCTGTTCAGGGCAATCTGTCTGATCTCTGGGCAAGTTAACAATTTTATCGGCAACATCCATGCCTTGTGTTACTTCACCAAACACTGTATATTCATTATCAAGAAAAGTACTATCTGTGGTAACTATGAAAAACTGTGAACCTGCACTATCAGGATCTGCAGCTCTTGCCATAGAAACAATACCTCTCAAGTGTGATCTCGAACTAAATTCTGCTTTTACGTTGTGACCAGGTCCTCCCATACCCCATTGTGACCTCAATTCTAGTTTTTTGGTATTTGGATCCCCGCCCTGAATCATAAATCCAGGAATAACTCTATGAAACAGTGTTCCATTATAGAATTCTGATTGTGCTAGTGTGACAAAGTTCCTAACTGTTTCTGGTGCTAATTCAGGCAATAGTTGAAATTCAATATCACCAAAATTTGTTGCAATAGTAACTTTTGTCAATATGACGAAGAAAATTATTTATCATAAGAATCTTTTGTCACGTGATATTAGTAATATAAAAATTTCTACAGTAAAGCAAGCAAGGAATATTTTTTGCACTATAAATATTTTTTAGACGCTGATCCGAAATTAGTTTTTTCTAGAAAATTTTGATAATCTTATATAGATCGACAAAAAACTGTTTTTGTGAATCGTACAAATCAAAGCACAGTTATCAAAGCAGCAATCAACTCTTGTTTAGAAAAAGGACTAACAGACAAACAAGATATTTACACTACAGTAGTTACTGAACTAGGTGTTCCAAGACCTACTGTTCGTAGAGTTGCTCGCGATTTAAGAAATGAACTATTGGAAAAAATTCATATCTTACAATCTGAGACAAAATCAGCATCTGAAACAAAACCTTCAGACGAATAATCCTTTTTATTACTTTTCCATTTTTCAATAATAGTTAGCATTACCGTTATATTCTAGAAATTTCGACAAAATTCAATGGGCCACGTGAAAAACCACCTTGCAACACTTGTTTGTGGAGTTTTTGCAGCAGTTTTAACAGGTCTTTATTTTATAATGCCAGCAGAATTATGGTTTATCTTCGCCTTGGCAATTCCAATAATGTGGTTCTTGGTTTTCATATGTTGGATAGCGCAAAAAGCAGCAGACTATAATCATGGTTCTTCACACGATGAAAAAAAAAACCACAGCGAATTAACTGAGCAGGAAATTAACACATACAAAATTAATCTTGAAGATGATCTGAAAGAAATTAACAACGATGAAGAAATAGCCCATCTTAAAAAAGAGATTGCGAGCCTAAAAACGCGCGTAGAGATTGAATCAATTAGGGCCGAAATTTATAATCTTAAACTTCTTGCATCAAAAAAATAATTATTTACAGTGTTCACACTTTTTTTCTTGATCATGTTTGTCTTTACAACCAGGGCAGCTTACAGCCCCTCCAAGATGGCATTCGCATTCGCAGTGTAATTTTCCTTGCATTTTCTATAAAATAATCGTGATTCGAGTTAATATATTACACCGAAATTTATTGTCTCAGATCAATTCTTGATTTAACTATTCAACTCTTGACAGTGCAAGTGTGCTGTCAACTAATTCATTCAATCTTGATTTTACTTCTTCTGAAATAATTTTTCCATCTTCAATCGTGTCTGCTGTCATAAATACAGAACTTGGGTTTGTAACTACTCTGAAATATGACATTAATTGCGTTAAGAGTGTCTGAACGTCAGTAAATCCTATATTACTAGACGCTAAAATTGCCAAGCCTGCTGTTTTACCAGCGGTTTGTTTATAGTTAATGAATTCAAATAGATTTTTCAATGCAGCACTAAACATAGAGTTGTAAATTGGTGTTCCTATCAACCAAATATCTGCATCTGTAATGTCCTTAGCTGCTTGTAGAGTTTTTTCGCCGTATTCCACTTCATTTAGAAATCCATGATAGTAGTCAAATCCATCCTCTGATAAATTAACAAGTTTAGTATCTTCATTTTTAGATTTTGCATATTCAAACACATGCTTCATCATGATCTGCGTATTTGCATTTTTTCTTGGACTACCAGATATTACAACAACTTTCATACATTCATGTATTTTATAGACAATTTAAACCAAAACGGAATTTTGAAAAAATTATACGGGCTTGGAGGGCTTCGATCCCTCGACCTGTTACTTAGGAGGCAACTGCGCTATCCATACTGCGCGTCAAAATGACTCTGCGCCACAAGCCCAGCAAAAAACAAACTTGTAATTATTTAAGCGTAGTCTAAGTTAGCTTTGATGTATTCTTGTATTATGTTCCAATCTGGTGCGTCTTTTTGTTCCCATTTTTCATAGTATACAACATCATCAAGTTTCAATCTTGGTAACCACTTGGCTCTTTCCAAATCAGGCTTTGTTTCAAATTTTGTTACATGTCCGAGGCAAACATAAGCAATAGGAATTATGTGCTCAGGCAGCTCTAATTCTTTTTTTAATACTTTATTTGATAGAATACTTACCCATCCCAATCCAACTCCTTCTGTCCTTGCAGCTAGCCACATATTTTGTATTGCGCAGCACACACTATAGATTCCCGTTTCAGGAATACTTGTTCTGCCAATTACAAATGGACCAAATTTTGTTGGATCATATGTGATGCAAATATTTACAGGCGACTCGAGAATTCCTTCTAATTTTAATGACATATATTCAGACTTCTTAGATCCTTCAATTTGTTCTGACGCACGTAAGTGCTCTATGTCAAATGATTTTTTAATTTTATTTTTTGTTTTTTGATTCTTAATCAAAATAAAATTCCAAGGCTGCGAAAAACCCACAGACGGTGCGTGATGTGCAGCATTTAGAATTCTTGTTAACACCTTATCATTAATAGACTCTGACGTAAAATGGGACCTGACATCTCTTCTTGAGTAAATTGCCTTGTAAAAACCAGCTTTTTCAGCATCTGAGAATTCTTCATCCATAATACTTACCCAGATTTATTGTATACATTTGTTGTTCTGTTAAACGTTAATAATGGCTAATCTAATTTTTCTGTACACGGGCCGGTAGTCTAGTTGGTTAGGATACCGCCTCGACACGGCGGTGATCGTGAGTTCGAATCTCACTCGGCCCATTTTTTTTCTAATTTAAAATCAATCTCGTGTATCAAATGGAGGCTCAACAATACTCCATGCAGATTCAACCGTTAAAATTCCAACAGCATCATATTTTAGCTGTTCTCCACTTACAATTGCATTATACTCTCTTTGATTTTCATCAGTCATGATTAATGTAAACCAACTTTCTAGTGGAATCTCTGTTTCAGGATAGAACGCGGCTCTACCAGGCATTGCAACATCTTCAGTAGAATATGCTCCAGAACCCAAAACATTTCCATTAGCATACAGCTCGTACGTAATCACAGGAACAGTAAATGTTAGATCACTTGGATTTGTAACTGTAAATGTTACATTTAGTGTAGCCTTATTTTCTATGCTATTTACATCAAGAACTTCTACACTTGTCAATTCAATAGTGGCACTTTCCAAATCCTCATTATCTAAACTAGCATAATAAACTCCACCACCCATTAGCGCTAATAGTGCTAGAATAGCAATAACTGGAACTATTCGTCCTGGTGGGTTCATTTCAATTTTTTGAAGCCTAAAGTACTAAAAAACGTTGTTAAGAATCAAATAGACATTAAACTTTGATATTTGCAATGGCATTAGAACAAGCGCTCCTTACTTGGATTCACATTACAAGTGCAGCTATATGGGTTGGTGGTTCTTTATTTATTGGTGTTGTATTTGCACCAATCTTGAAAAAAATGTCAATGCCTGTTGAAGAAAGAATACAACTAATGGTACAGGTTGGAAGACGGTTTAACAAGTTAGCCATGCCTGCTTTGTTTATTTTAATTGCGACAGGAATGTATCAGGCACATCTTGTCTTACAAAAAACCGACATTTTGTATGAGACCAGCTATGGGCACGTTCTAATCATAAAGATGGTTTTAGTTGCAGCATTACTAATTACATATGCAGTTCATGTTCGTATAATTAGAAAAGACGTTGAAGATAAAATAATTGCAAAACAAATGCCACAAGAGCAATTACAAAAACTACGGAAAAAAATTATCATATTGGGGGAAGTAAGTGTTGTATTATCAGTCATAATCTTATTTTTAGCATCAATTCTTGATTCTGGTGGACAACTATGATCGGATTTCTAATAGGTAGATTTCAACCATTTCACTTAGGACATTTTGCAGCAATTAAATTTGCATTATCAAAGGTTGAACACCTGCATGTTGGGATAGGTAGTTCAAACATAAGTCATGAAAAAAGAAATCCATTCACTGCTGATGAAAGAAAAAGAATGATCCTTTCATCAATAGATGATGAGATAAGTAAAAATCTAACAATACATTATATCCCTGATGTTGATGACCACTCAAAATGGACTCATCTTATAGATGAAATAATTCCTGAATATGATGTAGTATTTTCTAATGATGATTTTACTCATGAGCTTTATGATAAACGAGGAAAATCAATAATCTCTGTAGATTTGAAATCCCGTAGTGATTTGTCTGGAAGCAACATACGAAATCTTATCTTAACCGATCATAACTGGAAAGAATTTGTTCCTTCAGGAACCATAGATGTTTTATCAGAAATTGACGCAAAAAAGCGATTGGAAGATCTTTAATTATAAATAACCTTCAAACAGGTCAAGCTTAGGAGAAATCAAACTTGGAATATCTAGTTATGTTACCCGGGCCAACAAACGTACCAGAACGCGTTACACGTGCAATGGTTACTCCATCTATTAATCATAGAAGTGATGATTTTGTTGAACTATACGAAGAATGTGTAGACAATACAAAGAAAATTTTTGAAACAGAAGGCGATGCAGTTTGTCTCTCAGCTTCTGGCACTGGTGCAACTGAATGCTCTGTTGTGAATTTAATTAAAAAAGATGATAAAGTAATAATTCCTGTTAATGGCGAGTTTAGTACTCGCTTGGCACAACAGATTGAATGGGCAGGTGGTCAAGCAATTAGAATTAAGACAGAACCTGGAGTAAACGCAACTTTTGATCAAGTCAAAGAAGCATTTGATAACAATAAAGATGTTAAAGCATTCTATTGTGTTTGGAATGAAACATCTACTGGAACTATGATTAATTATCTTGATAGAATTAAAGATCTTACATCAAGAAATGATTCTTACTATGTCCTAGACGGTGTATCAATTGTTGGTGGAGAAGAACTTCACATGGACAAGTGGGGAATTGATATTGCAATGACTGGTGCACAAAAAGCATTTGCATGTCCACCAGGAATTTCACCAATTTGTATTAATCAAAGAACTAGAAAGTATATGGAAGAAAATCCACCAAATACAATGTATTTCAATCTACCAAGATATTTCAAATATTATGATGAGGCTAAACATACTCCATTTACTCCAGCACTACCTGTTCTTTATGCCTACAGAGAGGCAATGAGAATTATTCTTGAAGAAGGAATGGAAAACAGAATTCAACGTCATAGAATATGCTCTGACGCATTATACTCAGGACTATCTGCAATTGGACTATCACCATTTGCAGATGAGAACTCTCGCTCTACTGTAGTAATTGCACTAAACTACCTTGATGGATTAGAAGATAAAATTTTCCGAGATACACTTGCAAAGAAATTTAGAATTTTAGTTGCAGGAGGTTTTGGAAATCTAAAAGGTAAAGTTTTCAGAGTTGGTTGTATGGGTGAAGTACATCGCTATCACGTAATGAGATGCATATCTGGAATTTCATCAACATTGGCAATGATGGGATACGATACTGATGCTCAAGCAGGTCTAAAAGTTGCTGAAGAAAAACTAAAGCCACTTGATTCGCTCTAACTTAATATAAGGAAATTCAAAATCGACTACGTTGACATTCAAAAAAGGACAATTAATCCTACTCGATTATACTGCAAAGATCAAAGATACTGATGAAGTTTTTGAAACTACAATAGAAGAAGATGCCAAAAAAAACTCTATTCACGAACCGAACATAAAATACCAACCAAAATTAGTTTCAGTCGGTGAATCATGGGTACTCAAAGGATTAGACGACGCACTACCTGAAACTTCTGTTGGTGATAAAAAAACAATTGAAGTAAGTTCTGACAAAGGATTTGGTGCTAGAGACAAAGGTAAAGTTAGAATGATTCCCTTAAGAAAACTTGGAGAGGATGCTGAAAAGGTTTCAGTAGGAGATACAGTTGAAGTTGATAACAAAAAAGGAATTATTCGTTATATTGGTTCGGGTAGAGTTCAAATCGATTATAATCATAGATATGCAGGAAAAACAATTCTTTATGAGATCAACGTAAAGAAATCACTTGATGCTGATGATGATAAGATTAAAGCAATTTTACAATCACGTATGCCGGTTGAAGATGACAAATTAGTTTTTAAGAAAAGTGGTGATTCACTTGATATTACCATACCTGAAGAAATTTTTAGGGCTGAAGGTCTTTCAGTAATCAAACATTTCACCCAACTTGATCTTTTCAAATTCGTATCATCAATTAAAAAAATCAATTTTATTGAGACATATAGTAATAATCAGCCTCCAAAACCAAAAGAAAATTCAGAATCTAAATAATCATATTACTTTTGTGAGTTTTGCAAGTTTTAAAGCACTACTTTCAGTAATCTTTTTTTCACTAAGAATTGTGTATCTTTCTGGTCTAAGAGATTGAGCAATAGTAAGTGCTTTTGCAAGAACTTTGGGTTTTAAACCAATCTCTTTTGCAGTAGTTGGCGCCCCAACATTTTTCAAAGTTTTAACAATCTTTTTCCAATCTTGACCTTGTAATTTTGAAATCATTATTGCACCAATGCCAACCTTTTCTCCATGTAATCCAACACCAAATTCTAAATGATCAACAGCATGTGAAAACAAATGTTCTGCACCAGAACAAGGCCTACTACTTCCAGCAATACAAGAGGCAACACCTGCACTGATTAGTGCTTCAACAATAATTCTAGCATCAATGCCTTTTTTTGAAAAACTCGGCGAACTCTCAATCAAAATTTTTGCACTCATTGATGCTAAATCAGCTGAATATCTACCATAATATTCACCTTTTTTGTCACGACCTAATTGCCAGTCCTTTACTGCTGTAACTTTTGCCATAAGGTCACCACATCCACTGGCAAGTAGTTTCTTTGGAGCTCCTTTGATTACATTTACATCAACAAACACTCCTAAAGGAGCTGTTGCTACAAGCGAATGAGGTTTTTCTCCTCTAACAGAAACAAAAGGACTTGCAATACCATCGTGTGATGCAGAGGTAGGTATACTTACAAAGGGTTTTCTAAGATTAAATGAACATAATTTTGCAATGTCAACAGATCTACCGCCCCCAATTCCTATTATGAGATCAGTTTTTGCATTCTTGACCTTCTTTTGAATTTGTTTTGTATCTTTAACAAGATTAGAAGTGGCAAGATGCCAAATGGAATTTATTTTTGATTCTTTTAGTGACGAATCAATTTGCTGCCCAAAAATTTTTTTAACATTTTTCCCTGAAATTATTGAAACTTTCTTTGAATTTGGACACAGTCCGTGTAGGAATTTACCTACCTCCTCAATATTATTTTCACCAACAACAATTTGTCTTGGGAGTTCCATTGTATGGGATATTGATTTTCTTTGTCCTTGCATTACATCACCTTCGATAACAAAGTTATTTAAAAGGGTGCCATAGTATTAATACTATCTCAAACGAGGTAATTCTATGTCAAATAACGTTGAAGAAAAAATACTGCATGGTACTACAACAGTAGCAATTAAGGTAAAAGAAGGTGTTGTTCTTTGTGCCGATATGAGAGCAAGTGCAGGTTATTTTATTGCAAATAATAACACTATGAAGATTCAAAAGATTGAGCAACATGCGGGACTAACTTTAGCAGGCGGTGTGGCTGATGCACAAAATATTGTTGATGTTTTACGCTATCACGCAAACGTTCATAGAATTCAAAATCAGGAACCAATTCCAATTAGATCATTAGCTAGATTAACATCATTAATGTTTCATCAAAACAGAGGCTATCCATTCATTGCAGATATTCTAGTAGGNGGATATGATAATCAAGGACCACAATTATTCAACATAGATATGTTTGGTTCTGTTGAAGAGAAAAATTATGTTACCACAGGAAGTGGTTCGCCTGTTGCATACGGTTTGTTAGAAGATGAATACCGTGAGGACCTTAGTTTAGATGAAGCAAAATTAATTGCTTTACGTGCAGTTAAAGCTGCAATAACAAGAAACATAGGAACTGGTGATGGAATTAATGTTGCACTAATTGACAACAATGGATTCCGTCTTTTGGAAAATGAGAGAAAGAAAGCTGTCTTAGACATTTAGAAATTTTTAGAAACTTACACTAATTGCAAAGAAAACAACGTCAGGAACAACCTCAAAATGGCCAAAATATAATGGCAACAATACTGAAAAGTATACCTAAAGAGGCTAATATTACAAAAATTGACTATGAAGGTCCTAGAATTGCCTTGTATACTGATAAACCAAAATTCCTGATGGAACATAATGATATAATTTCAAATCTTGTAAATGTGATTAAAAAAAGAATTGTCATAAGAACTGATGAAAAAATTCGAAAGTCAGAAGAAGATGCAAGAAAAATTTTAGACGAAAGCGTTCCAAAGGATGCTGATTTAGAGGCAACATTTTTTGATACTGCAACAGGTGAAGTATCAATTGAAGTTAAACGACCTTGGCTGTGCCAAAGAAATGCAGAAGAATTTAATCATGCTGAAGTGACAGAGCAAACTGGATGGAGATTAAGGATAAAAAAAGCAACAACGAACCCATCTAGTACGTTAAAAGCCATAAATTATCAGCTAAAAGTCTCATCTTCAGAAAGAGCAAAACAGCTAAAAGAAATTGGAGAAGAGATTTTTAGACCAAGATTGGTTCAGAAATCTGAGGTTTCTCTTTTAACACTTGGTGGATTTGGGCAGGTAGGTCGTTCATGCATGCTTCTCACTACTGCTGACAGCAAAGTTCTGATTGATTGTGGTATAAATCCAGGCGCAAGAACTCCATCAGAGTCTTATCCAAGATTAGATTGGGCAAATATATCACTGGATGAATTAGACGCAATAGTCATCGGGCATGCACATCTTGACCATACTGGATTTTTGCCCGTGTTACTCAAGTATGGCTATAAGGGTCCAATCTATTGTACTGAGCCAACACTCCCGATGATGAACTTGATCCAACTAGATGCAATAAAAGTTGCAGGTGCACAAGGTCGAACACCAATGTATGCTGAAAGGGACGTTCATCAGATTATGAAACAAGCAATTACACTTTCTTATGGAACCGTCACTGATATCTCACCTGATATTAAATTGGTACTTGCAAATGCTGGGCATATACTTGGCTCTGCATCTTGCCACTTTCATATTGGTAATGGTGATCATAATTTTGTATATTCTGGAGATATAAAATATGGAAGAAGCATTATGCTTGAAAGTGCAAACACAAATTTTCCACGTGTTGAAACTTTGCTTGTTGAAAGCACATATGGTGCTAAAGAAGACATACAGCCAACTAGGGAAGAAGTTGAGGCTGCGTTCATTAAATCAGTTAATGAAACCTTAAAGGAGAATGGAAAGGTTCTCATACCAATTCCAGCAGTCGGACGTGCCCAAGAACTAATGATGGTAATTGATCAATATATGAAATCAGGACAACTTGTCGAATCTCCTGTTTTTATGGAGGGTATGATAAAAGAGGCAACAGCAATTCATGAAGCACATCCGGAATATCTTGCACGTGAACTACGCAAAAAGATCCTTGAAACAGACGATAACCCATTTGATTCTGAATATTTTACAAACATTGAGAATCATGATGCAAGAGAAGAACCGTTAAGAGAAGATTCCCCTTGCATAATTATTGCTACATCTGGAATGCTTGAAGGCGGTCCGGTTTTAGAATATTTTAGAAATATTGCACCTGATAAAAAGAACAAGCTACTCTTTGTCTCATATCAAGTAAATGGAACTCTTGGACGTAGAGTTATGGATGGCGCAAGACAAGTTTCAATTTTAGGCCAAAATGGAAAAGTTGAAGTTGTTACAATTAACTGTGCAACTGAAAAACTTGAAGGATTTAGTGGGCATAGTGACTATAACCAACTCATGTCATATGTTCATAGATTACGACCAAAGCTACGAAGAGTCTTAGTTAATCACGGTGAAAGACGAAAGTCAGAAAATCTTTCTGCACAAATTAGACGGATGTACAGAGTGACAACTCATTATCCACAAGTTCAAGAAGCAATAAAATTATTTTAGATCGTAGTCTGGCTTCCAGATCTTTACGTTTGTTGGCGTTACAATAATCCTCTCTTCACCCAAACGTGCAATGTCCGCATCTGAATTTCTTGCAATTACGTATAGCTCTTCCACAACCTTTCTTAGTTTTTCAACATCATTTTGTGCCAAAGGTGTCACTCGCAAGATAAGGATCATTCCTTTTTTGATATCCTCTTTTATCGAGTGCAAGTCACTTGGATCACGTATTGTGATTGCCTTCAGATACGTTGTGTTTTCCTGTTTTTGCATAGCTTTGGTGAGATCAGCACTATCAAAAAGCTTTTGATCTAAATTTTTTTTACAAGATTTTTTTGTGCGTAATTACCACAAATCAGAGTGTCTAAAGTGTTACAAGCTCTTTTGTAAATTTGTGCATAACAACAGGTCTTTTGTCTTTTACAATAAGTGAGTCTTCAATTCTTACTCCAAATTTATTTTCAACATAGATTCCCGGCTCAACTGTTATTGCCATATTATTTTGTAGTTTTGTTGTGCTTCTTGTACTGATGGTAGGCAACTCATGAACATCCAAACCAATTCCATGTCCAGTTGAATGTATGAAGTATTTTCCATATCCTGATTCGTTGATAACTTTTCTACATGCATCATCTACTGTCTTACAACTTACTTTTGGTCTTACAGTACCAAGTCCTATTTCTTGTGATTCTTTGACAATATCAAATATTTTTTTTGCTTCAGTAGAAATTTTTCCCAATGCAAATGTTCGTGTTGAGTCAGAAACATATCCCTTGTAGCGTAGTGTTAGATCAACTACTATTAGATCACCCTTCCTAAATTTTCTATTAGTAACCTGTGCATGAGGCAGTGCACCATTAGGTCCACCTGCAATTATCAGTGGATTGAGTGTTGATCTATAGCCAGTGTCAAACATTTCATTCTCAATTGCATATGACATTAGAATTGATTGTAATTCTGATTCTTTTTGCCCCACTCTGATCTTTTTTTGGCAAATACCAAACATGTTATCTATTATTTTTGATGCTTTTTTCAACAGTATGATCTCTTTGTCGTCTTTTATTTCACGAGATTTTTGGAATGGTTCAATGGAATTTTTTATCTTTGGAAATGATTTTTTCAGTGATTGCATTATGGAATAGTTTTGACAATCAGTACAAACCTTACCCTTTAGAATTTTTTTCAACGAGTTTAACGAACTGATTCCCCTATCGGATTTTATAA